>NZ_QSPN01000040.1:0-740 GCF_003436455.1 Collinsella sp. TM05-37
AGCGGAAAATACGGAAGCGGAAAATACGGAAACGCGCGGGAACATACAAAATATACCTTTCTCACACAAGAAATATATGCTACTTGCAAAATATCATACCAAAAAACTTTTCACAACCGAAACCAAAACCAACGGATATCATACATTACACTACCACCATTCAAACTTTACTACTATCCTCCCTTCAGTTTCCCTTTTTCTGCCTTTTTCGGTGACGGAAATACGCTTCAGAGACCCTAAAGGGAAATCCATGCCATAACAGGAAAGTAACATCCCAATGCGGACTATACCACCCCACCACACTCCTACCAATAATGGTAACTATTCTATGTTTTCTTACTCCTATGTCTATTCATCTTTCATCTAACTACCTAATACTATGCAAAAATGTAAAATTATCACACAAAACATAAACAATCAAAATCAGCCATTTCCGCACCTTTTCCTCTGTCCACTTTCAACCGTCCCTCCAAATGTAAAATGGCCTATCGGAATACATTTCCTACATCCTAACTACTATAAAACAACCTTTAGACTTACGTTTGCTACTCTCATGGTCTCAATACTGCCGCCGAAATTCTGTCCCACATACTAAATCTCTTCCCGTCATTATCGCCCGCATCCGGTGCCGTAAATGCAAAACAAATACCATCTATGTCTTCCACACCATCATTTTACTATGCCTGCCACCATCCATTTGTCTTTTGCACCATATCTTCATAACCTGTCACCTTGAAACT
>NZ_QSPN01000040.1:750-1344 GCF_003436455.1 Collinsella sp. TM05-37
ACAATCAAAATCAGCCATTTCCGCACCTTTTCCTCTGTCCACTTTCAACCGTCCCTCCAAATGTAAAATGGCCTATCGGAATACATTTCCTACATCCTAACTACTATAAAACAACCTTTAGACTTACGTTTGCTACTCTCATGGTCTCAATACTGCCGCCGAAATTCTGTCCCACATACTAAATCTCTTCCCGTCATTATCGCCCGCATCCGGTGCCGTAAATGCAAAACAAATACCATCTATGTCTTCCACACCATCATTTTACTATGCCTGCCACCATCCATTTGTCTTTTGCACCATATCTTCATAACCTGTCACCTTGAAACTACCTCTGCATGCCACCTACCGACCAACTTTCATGTTCTGTTTCGACCTACCTCTTGTAAATGACAAATCACCTTTTTCATCGTATGCACCTTATTCTCCACATCACAATGCACTATTGCTTTTGCTTTTTCACCTCTCATATCCTATTGCTATTAGATGAAATATAATAAAAATTGTCCTCCACCCATAACACCTCTCACTCCCACCTACTGAACATGTCTGGACCCTGCCCTCATATCACCTGCGTTTCCGTTAAACTATCGGTTG
>NZ_QSPN01000041.1:0-1063 GCF_003436455.1 Collinsella sp. TM05-37
GCCGGGCCCTTACGCCAGCACGCCGAAGAACGCGCCGATGATGCCCACGACCATGGTGGCCACGATCAGCACCATGGGGTTGATCTTCTTGGACAGCAGCCAGTAGTACAGCCAGAAGGCGAGCATGCCGAGCATGCCGGGCATGATGCCGTCCAGGATGTCCTGGAGGGTCTGGGCGTCCTCGCCCGAGCCGATGGCCACCGGGATGCTGGCCCAGAACATGTCCTTGCACATGGCGCCCACGACCATGACGCCCACGATGCCCACGCAGGTCATGATCTTCTGCATGAGGCCGGTCCTCTGGGCCTCGTCCAGGAAGCCCACGCCCAGCTCGTAGCCCTTGACGGCGCCCCAGATGCGCAGCGCGAAGCCGGGGACGTTGTAGATGAGCAGGAAGGCGATGGGGCCGAAGGGGTTGCCGGCCTGGCACAGGCTGATGCCCACCGCGGCGGCGACCACGCGCAGCGTCGACAGGAAGATGGAGTCGCCGATGCCGGACAGCGGGCCCATGAGGGCGGCCTTGACGTCGTTGACGCTCTCGGGCTCGATCTCGCCGCGGGCGACCTTCTCCTCCATGGCCATCGCGATGCCGCCGACGAACGGGGCGAACTGGACGGTGATGTTGAAGAACGCGCAGTGGCGATGCAGGGCCTCGGCGTAGTCGTCGGGGCGGCCGGCGTAGATCTTCTTGAGCATGTTGGCGACCATCAGGCAGAAGGCGATGTTCATCTGCTTGTAGTAGGTCCAGGAGAACTCCATGCCCAGGGCGCCGACGTTGACGGCGCTCTTGACGAGGTCGGAGCGCGTGATCTTGTTCTCGGGACTAGAAGTCATCGTCCTCATCCCCTTCCGCGGAAAGCTGGGGCTGGGCTCCGCCCAGGCCGAGCAGGTCGAACTTGTCGATGCCGATGATGATGGCGATCAGGGCGACGCCCAGGACGGGCACGTTGGCGTAGGAGCACAGCAGGAAGCCCAGGAAGTAGAAGGGCACGAGCTGCTTGGTGAGCACCAGGCGGCCGAGCATGGCGAAGCCCATGGCCGGCAGGATGTTGGCGGCAACGCC
>NZ_QSPN01000042.1:0-661 GCF_003436455.1 Collinsella sp. TM05-37
GCTACTCCCGGTAGGGCACCCGGTCGCGCATCACGGCGTATATCGCCCTGAGCCGCTTCCTCGCGACGGCCTTGAGCGCCCTGCCGTGGCCCATGCCCCGCGCCCTGCAGGCCCGGTAGTACTCGCCGTAGCGTCCCGACGACCTCACCAGGCTGTTGCACGAGAAGATCAGCAGGGACTTGAGCCTCGCGTCGCCCCGCCTGGACGCCCTGACCGACCTCACCGACGTTCCGGAGCTCCTCACCCTCGGGGCTATGCCGCAGTACGAGGCCAGGTGGTCGTGGTCCGGGAACCTCCCGATGTCGACCGACACCGCGAGCTGCGCCGCGGTCCTCGGGCCGATGCCGGGCACGGTGAGCAGGCACGCGTAGGTCTCGTCGCCCTCGAGCAGCGCCGCCGTCTCGGCCTCGAGGGCCCCGGCCTCGTCGAGGGCCTCCGATATCCGGGCGGCAAGGAACCTGACCTGCCTGTTCTCGGCCTCGACGAGCGCCGGCGGCGGCGCGGTGGAGGCGGCCGCGGCCTCCCCGGCGGCCTCGGCCTGCGGCCCCTCGGCCCCCGAGCGGGCGATCCCCCACGCCCCGCCGAACCCGGCGAGCAGCTCCAGCCACCGGCGGTCCGACAGGTCGACCGCGGCCTCGAGGGCCGGGCAGGACTCGAGCAG
>NZ_QSPN01000043.1:0-574 GCF_003436455.1 Collinsella sp. TM05-37
CGTACGCTTGACTTGAAGAAGGGGGAGGCCTCGCGGCCTCCCCCTTTTTTGCGATATACAAACCGACATTTACACTATCTGTTTTAGGTGTGTTCGGATTGGCTTTAGTCGAGGGCATCGTTGTCGTCCGCGGTGAGGTAGATCCGATCTTTTTGCTTATGTCGCTTTCTGGTGGCGCTCAGTCGGCTCCAGGGTTCTGTCGCCACGTTTATCCGGACGGTTCTTTTGCTCCTTATTTCCAGTAAATCAGTTAAGAGGTATTGTTTCAATCAAATACACTCCGCCAGCGGGGGCTCTATCTAATTAGCGATAGAGTCCCCGCTGGCGTTTTATAGGTTTGTTAACGTTGTCTTTCTATTTATGACGGGCTAACTAGCAGAGACCGACGAGGGTATAAAGATGCTATGTCTACAGTGGACAGCAAGATTCCCGAGGTCATACGGTCTGTCCATGGTTTATGACCAAATGTGTGACTCTGAGCAACTCGGAGCCAGCTAATTAATTTGTGAACAAAATATGGAGTGCGTGATTCCCGCCCCCGGCGCCCCTCCGGTCTGGCAATATATCTCCTTGC
>NZ_QSPN01000005.1:0-120845 GCF_003436455.1 Collinsella sp. TM05-37
GGCCGAGGCCGCCTCGATCAATTTGCGAAAGAATCTTGACGGTACCGAAACTGATTTGGGCTGCGTTGGACAACATATCGTTCATTTGACGTGCTCAAGGGGTTTGTTTTGGGATGTTGTTCACGTTGACGCAGGTTATTGGGGTGCTGGCAATAATTGGGAGCGTTCCTGAAGCCCAAATGGAGAAGCGAGCTGCACTGGTAATTGCGTTTGGATAACAAACTATGTACAGACATGTGAAATAAATTGTGCAACTTTTTGTTGGCGTCGGAGGGGTTTGTGACCCGAGATATTTCGACAAAAAAAGACCTTCGGTATACCGAAGGCCTTTGCATTCACGATGGTGGAGACGAGGGGGATCGAACCCCTGACCTCTTGACTGCCAGTCAAGCGCTCTCCCAGCTGAGCTACGCCCCCGTGACGAGGAGATACTATAGGGGAAGTTGGCGCGACGTGCAAGGACTTTTTTGGGCCAGACTTTAAATGCCTAATGATATAGGTAAGCGATGGCGGTGCCAGTGTGGACTTGGATCGTGGCTGTTGACCTGACGACGTTGCTGATGCCCGTGTCGGCTAACAAGCCTAGCGGAGCGCGATCTAGTTCCCATTCTAGGCCGTGTTCACTTACCTCGGTGTTGGGGGCAATAGCGATGATGGAGAACGTCTTGCCTTCGGCGCCTTCGATGGTCCACGATTCGCCTGCGCGAAGGATGCGGGCCGTGGTCTCGTCTTCGGCAATCCAGACTGGGCCGTCATCGTAGCCTGCAAGCAGCCCCAGCACGGAAAGCGCCATATCCGGACGGCCGCCGGTGGCGCAGGTCGCAACCACTTCGGCACCCGGCCAACGATGGCGGACGGAATCCAGCGCCAGCGCCAGATCGGTATAGTCTTTGTAGGGGTCATGACGCTCCACCTCAAATGCTTCGGTGGCATCGACCAGCGCGCGACCTGCATCGCTCACCGTGTCGGCATCCCCCACATACACGTCGCAGTCCAGTCCCGCGCCCAACAGCGCATCGAGACCGCGGTCCACGGCGATGACGTCATCGCACTCCCCTGCTAGCCTACGCAACAGATCCGCGCTCACCACCACGGGCGAGCCGCAGACCACTAATACCATGCAAGCCACAGCCCTCGCCTATCCCTCAAACGAAAGCAAACGGGCCAAATCCAGGTCCTCATAGCTGTCGATAAAGATATCGCAGTTGGCGCGTACGTCGTCGCGCTTCATGCGACCGTGCGGGTCATAGATGCCCACGCGCTTAAAGCCTGCGGTGCCAGAGCTCTTTAGGCCAAAAACGGCGTCCTCAAACACCCAGGCGCGTTCAAGTTTGTGCCCATGACGCTCCTCCAGACGGCGCAGCGCCAGCTCGTACACATCGGGGAACTGTTTGGAGCGTCCCGCCTCGCCGGTGGTGGTCACAAACTCTATGTAGGCATCGAGCCCGGCGCCCGCAAGCGCAGACTTAACCAGCTCGGCCGGCGTGGACGTAGCCACACACATGGAAATGCCCGCCGCCTTCGCCTGCTCCAAAAATGCCAAGAGCCCCTCGCGCGGCGGCACCTTGGAGTAGCCATCGATCAGGATGTCGCTCAGCTCGCGATACAGCTCCTCGCCATTAGTGCCAATGCCCCACGTGTCGTGGTATGCCTGGCACTCATCCTCGAGCGACAAATGCTCAAACTGGGCAAAATCGTCGACTGTTACGTCAACTCCGTGGCGGTGCAATAACTCGGGCTGGGCATAGGCCCAAACGGGGGTGCTATTAACCAGCGTGCCGTCGCAATCGAAAATAAAAGCAACACTTGGGGCAGCGATGTGGTTCATAAACGAGCCTTTCGATGTCAAAAGGTAAACAACCTGCTAAAAACGTTTTACCAAACGTCAACCTAACAATCTAGAAACGCTAATTGATAAAACTGTCAAGAGTTTTACCACAGCAATTCTGCAAGTGGTATAAACATGGCGCTTACCGATTAAACGCACCCGCAAATCCTCTTTCGTTCATAAAAGTAACGTACAGGTGTTATCGTAGTTTTTGCCGAAAGTTCCACCGAGCACGCGAGGTGGAACGAATCATAGAACTATCGCCGTCCCTTCGATTCGTGCAGCCTTGGACCTTTCGCATCTAGTCACCAAGGCAACACGCTGCCGCGTCATGATGGGATCAAACGTGAGCGATACAAAGCTAAAGCCGGCAACCAAAAAGTCCACTACCCGTAAAGCCGCTCCGCATGCACCGGAGCTCACCAAAGACGATGTCTACCTGTTTGGCATTGGTACGTGGGAGCGCAGCTGGGAAAAGATGGGCGCGCACCCCGACACGCAGAACCGTACGCGCGGCTGGCGTTTTTGCGTTTGGGCGCCCGACGTAAAGAGCGTCCACGTCATTGGCGAATTTAACGGCTGGGATGAACAAGCCAACCCGCTGGTGCCCATGCATACGAGCGCTATTTGGGAAGGCTTTATTCCTGGCGCCGAGCAGGGCCAGCTCTATAAGTACCTTATCGAGACCAACGAGGGCGAAAAGCTCTACAAGGCCGATCCGTACGCCTTTAAAGCCGAGTGCCCTCCGGGTACCGCCAGCGTGCTGTGGACCCTCGATGGCTACAAGTGGAACGACGCCGCGTGGCTTAAGCGCCGCGCCAGCCATAACCACATGTCGCAACCCCTTAACATCTACGAGGTGCATATTGGCTCGTGGAAGCGCCACGGCGACGCGCCGCAGGGCGAGCCGGACGAGTACGGCAACTACCCCGGCCCCATGGATCCCTTCCCCGCGCAGCGCGGCGAGTTCTACACCTACGACGACCTGTCGGTGGAGCTCGTGGACTACGTGCGCGACATGGGCTACACGCATATCGAGGTCATGCCGCTTATGGAGCATCCCTTCGATGGCTCCTGGGGCTACCAGACGACCGGCTACTACGCCGCCACGTCGCGCTGCGGCAACCCGCAGCAGCTCATGCACTTTATCGATGCATGCCACGAAGCTGGCATCGGCGTGATCATGGACTGGGTGCCCGGCGGTTTTTGCGCCGACGCCCACGGCCTTGCCACCTTTAACGGCCACATGCTGTTTGAGCACGAGATTCACCCCAACTGGGGCACGCACAAGTTTGACTTCGCCCGCGGCGAGGTGCGCTCCTTCCTGGTCTCCAACGTGCTGTACTGGCTCGAAAACTTCCACGTAGATGGCATTCGCATGGACGGCGTGTCAAGCATGCTGTACCTCAACTTTGGCATTGACGATCCCGGCCAAAAGAAGTTCAACAAGTACGGTACCGAAGAGGATCTGGACGCCAGCGCGTTTATCCGTCAGGTCAACTGCGCTGTAGAGGCGCACTACCCCGACGTGATGATGATGGCCGAGGAGTCCACCGCGTGGCCGCTCGTGACCTATCCACCGCAGGACGGCGGTCTGGGCTTCCACTACAAGTGGGACATGGGCTGGATGAACGACACCCTGCACTACATGCAGACCGATTTTCCGTGGCGCCCCGGCAACCACGGCCTGCTCACATTCTCCATCATGTACGCCTTTACCGAGAATTTCATTTGCCCACTGAGCCACGACGAGGTCGTGCACGGCAAGTGCTCGCTCATTGGCCGCATGCCGGGTGACTGGTGGCGCCAGTTTGCCGGCCTGCGCACGCTCGCCTTCTATCAGATAACGCACCCCGGTGCCAAGCTCAACTTTATGGGCAACGAGATCGGCCAGTTTATTGAGTGGCGCTACTACGAGTCCATCCAGTGGTTCCTGACCGAGCAGTACGAGACCCATGCTCACCATCAGGCATTTATCAAGGCGCTCAACCACCTGTACACTGCCGAGCCCGCCCTGTACGAGCGCGGCTACACCGACGACGGCTTTACCTGGATCGATGCGGACAACTCCAAGCAGTCCATCGTGAGCTTTGTGCGTCAGGGCGAGGACATCGACGACGACCTGTTGATCCTGATCAACTTTGACCCGGCGAGCTACGAGAGCTTCCGCGTGGGCGTGCCGCGCGAGGGCGACTGGGAGGTCATCTTTGACTCCGACCGTCCCGAGTTTGGCGGCAGCGGATACGCCGGTGAGGAGCCCTACACCTGCTCGAGCGAGCCCTATCCCTGGAACGGGCAGATGGACTCTATTGAGATTAAGATGCCCGGCCTGGCAGGCGTGGTGCTTAAGCGCCGCGGTCCCAGCAGCTATAAGCCGCCGGTGGTGGAGGCTCCCAAGGCTGCGCCCAAGAAGCGCACGTCCTCGGTGAAGCCCAAGCCTGCGGCTGCCAAGAAGGCTCCGGCCAAGAATAAGGCCGCTGCCAAGCCCGCCGCCAAGACCACGGCCAAGAAGTCAGCCGCCAAAAAGGCTGCCTCCAAGGCTAAAACAGGCACTGTTAAGGCGTCTGGCAAGGATGCGTAACAAAGTCGTTACACGTGTAATTGCCCGCCCCGCCGGGGCGTAGGATATGAGTCATAACCGTTCCGGGAGAAACATCCCCGGGGGAAAGGAACGTATGAATAAGATCTTCGACAACAAGCAGGAGTTTACCGAGCTCTATCGCGAAGCCGTCATGAGCATCAGCGGCAAGAGCGTCGAGGTCGCAAGCGACCTGGACCGCTTTAACGCCCTGGCAAAGCTCGTGGCCGAGAAGGCGCGCACCGTCGCCACCAAGAGCGACGCCCGTGTGGCCGCCGAGGGCAAGAAGCGCGTGTACTACTTCTCGATCGAGTTTTTGATCGGCCGCCTGCTCGACAACTACCTGCTCAACTTTGGCGTTCGCGACATGGTCGCCGAGGCGCTCGACGACATGGGCTTCGACCTGTCCGTCATCGAGAACCAGGAGCCCGATCCGGCTCTGGGCAACGGCGGCCTGGGCCGTCTGGCCGCATGCTTCCTGGATTCCATGGCAGCCGAGGGCATTGCCGGCTACGGCAACGGCATGCGCTACCGCTACGGCCTGTTTAAGCAGGAGATCGTCAACGGCAGCCAGGTCGAGGCCACCGACGAGTGGCTCACCCACGGCTATCCTTGGGAGGTCCGCCGTCAGGACAAGGCCGTGACCATTAAGTTTGGTGGCCATGTTGAGGGCTTTGAGGAGAACGGCCGCACGTTCTACCGCACGGTAGATACGCAGGACATCCTGGCCGTTCCTTATGACATCCCCGTGGTGGGCTATGCCGGCGAGACCGTCAACAAGCTGCGCGTCTGGGCCACCGAGCCGGTCGAGGAGCACTTTGACCTTGAGGCCTTCAACCGCGGCGACTACGCCCTGGCCGATGCCGAGCGTGCCGAAGCCGAGGCCATCAGCGCCATCCTCTACCCCAACGACGCCGGCGAGCACGGCCGTCTGCTGCGCCTGAAGCAGGAGTACCTGTTTGTCTCGGCCGGCATCTACAGCCTGCTCGACACCTTTGAGAAGGAGCACGGCGAGAACTGGGAGCTGCTGCCGCAGTTTGTGGCCATCCACACCAACGACACGCACCCTGCCATGTGCGGCCCCGAGCTCATGCGCATCCTCATCGACGAGAAGAAGCTCGAGTGGGACGACGCCTGGAACATCGTGACGCAGGTCGTGAGCTACACCAACCACACCATCCTGCCCGAGGCCTTGGAGAAGTGGCCTATCGGCACGTTCTCCAAGCTCCTCCCCCGCGTGTACCAGATCATCGACGAGATCAGCCGTCGTTGGCACGAGTCGTTCGACACCACGCAGGAGGGCTGGCAGGAGCGTCTGCGCCAGACCGCCATTCTGTGGGACGGCGAGATTCGCATGGCCAACCTGTCTGTGATCTGCAGCCATAGCGTCAACGGCGTGGCCAAGATCCACTCCGACATCATCAAGAACATCGTGCTCAAGGACTTCTATGCCCTGACGCCCGAGAAGTTCAACAACAAGACCAACGGCATATCGCACCGTCGCTTCTTTGCCGAGGCCAACCCCACCTACGCCAAGCTCGTGACCGAGGCCATTGGCGATGGCTGGCTTAAGGACGCCTTTGAGCTGGAGAAACTCAAGGAGTTTAAGGACGACACCGAGTTCTTGAAGGCCGTGGGTGCCTCTAAGCGGGTCAACAAGGAGCGCCTGGCCGCCTACATTAAGGCCGAGACCGGTCTGGTCATCGACCCCAACACCGTCTTCGATGTCCAGGTGAAGCGCTTCCACGCCTACAAGCGCCAGCTCATGAACATCATGAAGGTGATGGACATCTACAACCGTCGCATCGCCGATCCCAACTTCCACGTGACGCCGACGACCTTCATCTTTAGTGGCAAGGCTGCCTCGAGCTACACCTTCGCCAAGGAGACCATCCGCCTCATTAACTCCGTCGCCGAGGTCATCAACAACGACGCCCGCGTGAACGAGGTTATGAAGGTCTGCTTTATCCCCAACTTCCGTGTGAGCAACGCCCAACTCATCTACCCGGCCGCCGAGATCTCGGAGCAGATCTCCACGGCCGGCAAGGAGGCCTCGGGCACGTCCAACATGAAGCTCATGATGAACGGCGCCATTACGCTGGGCACCCTCGACGGCGCCAACATCGAGATCGCCGACCTGGCCGGTCGCGAGAACGAGGCCATCTTTGGCCTGACCGCCCCCGAGGTCGAGCAGCTCTGGGCATCCAACAGCTACTTTGCTTGGGATACGCTCAACGGCGACCGCGAGCGTCTGGGCCGCGTGATGGACGAGCTCAAGGACAACACGTTTGCGGGTCTTTCGGGCAACTTCGAGAGCATCTACAACGAGCTCATGAACAACAACGACCCCGACCTAGTCATGGCCGACTTCCGCAGCTACGTGGATGCATGGGAAAAGCTCACCGGCAGCTACGGCGACCAGGAAACCTGGAACCGCAAGGCCTTGCTCAACACCGCCTCCTCCGGCTGGTTCTCGAGCGACCGCACCATTCGCGAGTACCGCGACGAGATCTGGCACGCGTAAAGGCGCGCGAGCTCCCTTTGCCGCACGGCATTACTCGACGGGCGTGACAGAGCGCCGCGCCCGTCGCAAATGGGTTTAGGAACATCGATGACAGAAGGAGAAATCGATGAGTAAGAAAGAATGCATCGCGATGCTCCTCGCAGGAGGACAGGGCAGCCGATTGGGGGCACTCACCCAAAAGATCGCCAAGCCGGCGGTTAGCTTTGGTGGCAAGTTCCGCATTATCGACTTTTCGCTGTCCAACTGCTCCAACTCGGGCATCGACACGGTGGGCGTTCTGACGCAGTACCGTCCCTACCTGCTGCATGCCTACGTGGGCTCCGGCGAGGCGTGGGATCTGGACAGCCGCGACGGCGGCGTGTCGATCCTGCCGCCGTACGAGACGCAGACCGGCGGTGCCTGGTATGCGGGCACGGCCGACGCCATTACGCAGAACCTCGACTACATCAAGGCCAACGACCCCAAGTACGTCCTGATTCTTTCGGGCGATCACCTGTATCGCATGGACTACCGCAAGATGCTCAAGACGCACATTGAGAACAACGCCGACCTCACGGTGAGCGTTATGCCCGTGCCGTGGGAGGAGGCCAGCCGCTTTGGCATCCTGACCACCGACCCCGAAGACGGCCGCATCACCAAGTTCACCGAGAAGCCCGAGAAGCCCGATTCGAACCTCGCGTCCATGGGCATCTACATCTTCTCGGCCGACGTGCTGATCGAGGCGCTCGAGGAGGACGCTCTGGACCAGCGCTCGAGCCACGACTTTGGCAAGGACATCATCCCCAAGCTGCTCGGTGAGAACAAGCGCCTGTACAGCTACGAGTTCCACGGCTTCTGGAAGGACGTCGGCACCATCGCCAGCTTCCATGAGACCTCGATGGACCTGCTGGGTAACAACCCCGAGTTCGATCTGTTCGACAAGAACTTCCCCATCATGTCCAACATCACCACGCGTCCGCCGCACTACATTGGCCCGGACGGCCGCCTAGACGACTGCCTGGTCTCCAATGGCTGCAAGATCTACGGCACCGCTCGCCACTCGATCCTTTCGACCGATGTCATCATCGAGGAGCGCGCCGTGGTCGAGGACTCCGTGCTGCTGCCGGGTGCGCACGTTAAGAGCGGCGCGCACATCTGCCGCGCTATTTTGGGCGAGAACTCCACGGTCGAAGAGGGCGTGAAGCTCGGCTCTGTCGATACCACCAAGGATACGGCCGTCGTTGGAAATGACGTCGTTATCGGGAAGGGGGAATGATCCGATGATCAATCGCAAGGCCATCGGTTATATCACCGCTAACTACTCTTCGTCCTACGGCAGTGTCCTGCTCAAGGACCGCCCCATCGCGTCCGTTCCGTTTTTGGGCCGCTACCGCCTGATCGACTTTCCGCTGTCCAACATGATGAATGCCGGCATCAAGACCGTTGGAGTCGTCATGCCGGGCAACTACCGCTCGCTGATCGACCACGTGGGCTCTGGCAAGGACTGGGGCCTGGACCGCAAGAAGGGCGGCCTGTTCATGGTGCCCGGCAACGCGTATGGCACCACCAAGGGCGGTATGCGCTTCCTGCTGCGCGACATCATCTCCAACAAGACGCTGTTCCAGCGCTCGGAGAAGCCCTACGTTGTGATGATGGGCACCAACATCATCTTTAACATGGACCTCAACACCATCATCGAGGCGCACGAGAACTCCGGTGCCCAGATGACCGTGGTGTACTGCAAGGCCACGCGCAACGTCGATGACGAGACCAAGCTCGAGATTAACGAGAACGGCCGCCTGACGGGCGTGAGCGCCGGCGTCGTGTACGGCGACAACGCGTCTATGGACTGCTGCATCGTCAACCGCGAGACGCTGCTCGAGATCATCGACCACTACCAGGCCGCCGACTATCTGGACCTGCTCGAGGCACTCCAGGGCGACTTTGGCAACATCGACGTGTGCAGCTACGAGTACAAGGGCGAGGTCGTGGGCGTGTTTAGCGAAAAGTCGCTGTATCGCCGCAGCATGGACCTGCTCGACCAGACCGTGGCCGACCAGCTCTTTGACCCCGAGCGCCCGATCCTGACCAAGGCTCACGACGTGCCGCCTTCGCGCTATGCAACCGGCAGCCACGCGTGCAACTCGATCATCTCGGCCGGCTGCATCATCAAGGGCACCGTGCGTAACTCGATACTGTCGCGCGGCGTTGTGGTCGAGGAAGGTGCGTCGGTCACCAACTCGATCATCAACCAAAGCTGCATCATCAAGAGCGGCGCCCGCGTCGAGAATGCCATTCTGGACAAGAACAACGTGGTTCCCACCAACACCGAGCTTCGCGGCACGCCCGAGAACATCCTGGTGCTGGGCAAGGCTCCGTTAACTTCCGACACCACCATCGTACGTTAACGTTGGCACCGCAACATCGCTCGTAACATGTAGAATAGCCGTCCGGTTAGCGCCAGGCGGCTATTCTCGAATTGCAACATGGGAGACAATATGGCTGATTCCAGCAAAAAGATGCAGATCGTGTTTGCCTCGGCCGAGTGCGCACCGTTTGTGAAGACCGGTGGCCTGGGCGACGTAGCGGGCTCGCTGCCTGCGGCGCTCGTGCGCGCCGGCGCCGAAGTTATCGTTATGGTGCCCAAGTACGCCACCATCAAGGACGAGTACAAGGCGCAGATGGAGCACTTCTCCGATTTTTACGTGAGCCTGGGCTGGCGCAACGAGTACTGCGGTCTCGAGAAGCTCGAGCACGACGGCGTCACCTATATGTTCATCGACAACGAGCGCTACTTTGCGCGCGACTATCCGTACGGCTTCTTTGATGACGGCGAGCGCTTTGCGTTCTTCTCCAAGGCCATCACCGAGAGCCTGCAGCACCTGCCGGCCGGCTTTGAGTGCGACATCCTGCACTGCAACGACTGGCAGACGGCACTGGCGCCCGTGTTCTTGCGCGAGTTCTACCAGGGCCTGCCGATGTACGACCGCGTCAAGACCGTGTTCTCGATCCACAATGTGGCATTCCAGGGCCAGTTTAGCGACACCGTGATGGAGGATATCCTGGGCGTGGCGCATATTCCCGCTGCCGCCTCGCAGCTGCGTTGCGATGCCTGCAGCGTCAACTACATGCTGGGCGCGCTGCGCTATGCCGACGCCATCACCACGGTGAGCCCCACCTATGCCAACGAAATCCAGACGCCAGAGTTTGGCGAGGGCCTGGACGGCGTGCTGCGCGAGCGCTCGTACGCGCTGCAAGGCATCCTTAATGGCATTGATGTGGCGGGCTTTGACCCGGCGACCGACAAGCGCATTGCCGCCAACTACACCGTGGAGGACCGTTCCGGCAAGGCCGTGTGCAAGGCCAAGCTGCAGGAAGAGCTGGGGCTCGAGGTTCGCGACGACCGCCCGCTCATGGTGATGGTCACGCGCCTGACGCGCCAAAAGGGCATGGACCTGGTCATGTACGCGCTCGACCGCATTTTGGCCGGCGGCGTTCAGGTGGCCGTGCTGGGCACCGGCGACCGCGACTACGAGGACGGCCTGCGCTACTTCCAGGACAAGTACCCCGGCACCATGGCCGCACGCATCGAGTTCGATCCTGCGCTGTCGCAGCGCATGTATGCCGCCGCCGACATGTTCCTAATGCCTTCGAAGTTTGAGCCCTGCGGCCTGTCGCAGATCATCGCCATGCGCTACGGCACCCTGCCGATTGTTCGCGAGACTGGCGGTCTGAAGGACACGGTGATTCCGTATAACGAGTTTACCGGCGAAGGCACGGGCTTCTCGTTTACCAACTTTAACGGCGACGAGATGGGCGACGCCGTGTTCCGCGCGGCGCGTCTGTTCTGGGATAACCGCGACGCCTGGAACCAGCTGGTAACGCAGGCCATGAGCCAGGACTTTAGCTGGACGCGCTCGGCCGATAAGTATCTGGACCTGTACTTCTTTATGCACCCGGAGATCGAGCGCCCGGTGGCTGTTGTCGACGAGCCTGAGGCTGTTGCTGAGCCGGTGGCCGCTGAGGAGCCCAAGGCCGAGGAGAAGTCTGTTGAGGCTGAGCCCGCAAAGGCCGAGCCTGAGGTGAAGGCTGAGGTTGCTCCCAAGGCAGAGGTCGAGGTCAAGCCTGCTGTAAAGCCCGCAGCTAAGAAGACCGCGACTCGTAAGACGACGGCGAAGAAGGCCACGACCACGAAAGCCGCTGCGAGCAAGACCGCGACCGCGAGCAAGACCACCGCTGCCAAGACAACGACCGCGCGCAAGCGCACCACCGCCGCTGCCAAGAAAGCCGCCGAGGCCGAGGCTGCTCCCGAGGTAAAGGCCGAGGTCGCAGAGGCCAAGCCGGCCGCCAAGGCTCCGGCAAAGACCGCTGCCAAGAAGACGACCACGACCGCCAAGAAGGCAACGACCGCCAAGAAGACCACGGCAACGAAGTCGACGGCCGTCAAGGCTACTGCGACCAAGGCCGCTCCGAAGGCCGCCGCAAATGCTACTGCGACCAAGGCCGAGGAGGCAGCCGCCGAGCCCAAGGCCGAGGCAGCTGTCGAGGCCAAGCCGACCGCCAAGACCACCACGCGCAAGCGCACTGCAACGACGGCCAAAAAGACCACGACCAAGGCTGCTGCTCCTAAGGCGGAAGCTAAGGCCGAGGCCAAACCCGCAGTAAAGGCCAAGCCCGAGCCCACAATGGAGACCCCGGTCTCCCCCGCCGCCGCAACCGAGAAAAAGGCGCCGTCGAAGAAGACTTCCGTCCGCAAGGCAACGGCCACCCGCAAGCGCCGCTAATCCAGACGATCCAAAACCTCATCAAACCCTAAGCAAGGGGCGCTCCAACCGGGCGCCCCTTCTCTGTAGGTAGTGGTAAAACGATTTTCTAGGACAACCGTTCGCCGATGGTAAACGGATGTTGTTTATACACCCTGTGTACTACAGATATACTTACATCTTAGGCGTAAAACCCATGGCCCGCAGGCCATGATTCTATTGAACTGGACCGTACTATGAGATTGATACACAACAGCCGTCTACCGCAGTTTCGCACTCCGTTTGGCGCTGTGACCACTGGAACTTCCGTTGCACTCTCGGTGATTTTGGAGGATGCCGATCCCAACCAGGCAACGCTTACGCTGCGCACCTGGGTCGATGAAGTCGGCGAGACCCTGATCCCAATGGAGCACGAAGGCGATGGCATTTTTACCGGCGAGCTCAAATGCACTGAACCGTGTCTTGTGTGGTACAGCTTTATATGCAATATCGAGGGCCAGCCCGAGGTCCGCTTGGGCGCACCGCAGGGTCGCACCGGCGGAGAGGGCGTAACTTACGACTACGCCGAGGTTCCGTCCTTCCAGATTACCGTCTATAAGCACCGCGAAGTGCGTCCCGAGTGGTACGAGCGTGGCATGGTCTACCAGATCTTCCCCGATCGCTACGCCCGAGATGAAAACTGGCGCGAGCGCACGCTGGCCGAGGTCGAAAAACCACGCAACGGAATCCAGCGCCGCATGGTCGAGGACTGGAACGAGCCGCCCGTGTACGAGCGCGCCGAAGACGGCTCCATCAAAACCTGGGACTTCTACGGCGGGTCGCTCAAGGGCATCCAGGAAGACCTGCCTCGCATCGCCGAGCTGGGCTTTACGGCCATCTACCTCAACCCCATTTTTGAAGCCGCGAGCAACCACCGCTACGACACGGCCGACTACACCAAGATCGACCCGATCCTGGGCACCGAGCAGGACTTTACCGAGCTGTGCCAGGCGGCCGAGAAGCTGGGCATCTCCATCATTCTGGACGGCGTCTTCAACCACACAGGCGATGACTCGATCTATTTCAACCGCTACGGCAACTACCCCGGCGTGGGCGCGTGGCAGAGCGAGGATTCGCCATGGCGCGATGCGTTTTATTTCCACGAGGACGGCTCATACGACTGCTGGTGGGGCGTGGGCAATATGCCCGCCATCAATGAGAGCTCCGAGCTGGTACGCGAGCGGCTTCTGGGCAAGGACGGCGTGATCCGTAAATGGCTACGTGCCGGCGCTCATGGCTGGCGCCTGGACGTGGCCGACGAGCTTTCGGACGATTTCCTGACCGAGATCAAGAAGGCAGTACTTGCCGAAAAGCCTGATGCACTGTTGCTCGGCGAAGTCTGGGAAGACGCCTCCAACAAGATCAGCTACGGCCATCTGCGTCGCTATCTGCAAGGCTCAGAGCTCGACTCGGCTATGGATTATCCCTTCCGCGACATGGTCATCGGCTTTTTGATGGGCTACAAGAACGCCTACCAGGCAGCCGAGGATATCGAAACCCTGCGCGAGAACTATCCCCGTGAGGCCCTGTCCTGCTCACTTAATCTGCTTTCGAGCCACGACCGTCCGCGCATTATCTCGGTGCTCGGCGGCGGCCCCGACGAGTCGCAGCTGCCCGAGTGCGAGCGCAGCAAATGGCGTCTGGACGAGAACTCGATGGGCCTGGCCAAGAGCCGTTTTTGGCTCGCAACGCTCATGCAGATGACGTTCCCGGGCGTGCCTTCGATTTACTATGGCGATGAGTACGGCCTGGAGGGTCTAACCGATCCGGGCAACCGCCGCACCCTGCCGACCAAGGACCAACTGCACGACTTCGACACGCTGGCTATTGTCAAAAACGCCTCCGCCGTACGCCGCGCACTACCGTTTATGATCGACGGCGAGATCAAGGCCTTCGCGCTCAACGACGAGGTGCTGGCATACAACCGCACGGGCAAGGATGGCGAGTCCGCGACGGTTATCATTAATCGTAGTCTGCGCAATTCGCACCGCGTGACGATTCCGGCGCTCGACGAGTGCGCGAGTGATGTGATCAGCGGTCACGAGTGCGAGATCCACAACGGCACGGTCACGCTCGATTTGTATCCGCTGGGCTCGTCGATCATCTATCACCATGCCGAGCAGCGCTTGCAGGAGCCGCTCGATCACGGCGCGGGCGTTGTGTGCCATATCACCTCGGTACCGACCGATGACGGCAAGCCCGGCACGATCGGCGCACCCACGCGTCGCTTTATCGACCATCTGTTCGCTATGGGCATGCGCTACTGGCAGGTCCTGCCTGTCAACCCAACGGACTTCTTCCGCTCCCCTTACGCCGGGCCTTCGGCCTTTGCGGGCAATATTGACCTGCTGCCCGAGAGCCAAGAGGAGCTGGCGGCCGACTTTGAGACTTGGAAGGCCCGTGGCGGCGAAGATGCCGATCCGCTCTACACCGCGTTTAAACATCGCAACGCCGATTGGCTCGAGAAATACTGCGTCTACATGGCCGTTAAGAAGTACTTTAAGGGCGAGTCGCGCCACGATTGGCCGACGGATGTCGCGCGCTACAACGAGCACCTGATTGACGACAAGCGTTTCCACGACGAGGCAGAGCTGCAGGCGTACATGCAGTACCGCTTTGACCTAGCCTGGTGCGAGCTCATGAACTACGCGCACAAGAAGGGCATCGAGGTCATCGGCGATATCCCGATGTATGTCTCGGACGATTCGGCCGATGCATGGAGCGAGCCCGAGAACTTCTGGTTGTCCGATACCGGCAAAGCGATTGAGATTTCCGGTGCGCCGCCCGACAACTTTGCGCCCGAGGGCCAGGTGTGGGGCAACCCGACGTTCCGCTGGGACCACATGAAGCAGAACGGCTACCGCTGGTGGATGGACCGCCTGCGTCGCGCGTTCTCGCTCTACGACCGTGTGCGCCTGGACCACTTCCTGGGCTTCCATAGCTACTTTAGTATCCCCGCGGGCAAGGCTTGCGCCGACGGTCGCTGGCTAGCGGGCCCGGGCAAGGACCTGTTTCAGACCGCCTACGACGAGCTAGGTCCGCTCAACTTTATCGCCGAGGACCTGGGCTATTTGACGCCCGGTGTTCGCGCCATGGCTTCGACCTGCGGTTTCCCCGGCATGGACGTGCTGGAGTTTAGCGACTACGACGTTCGTTGCGGTGTGCATCCCACGCCCGGCAAGATTCTGTACACCTCGACGCACGATACGTCGACGCTGGCCGGTTGGTGCACGCGTTCCTTTGCGGGTGGCGACGTGCCGAGCGGTGTTGAGGTGGCGTCCAAGCTGATGAGCGACGCGCTGGCAAGCGACGCTCCCCTGGTGATGATGCCGCTGCAAGATGTCTTGGGACTGGGCGACGACGCGCGCATGAACGTTCCGGGCGTGGCCACGGGCAACTGGACCTGGCAGGCTGACGAAACCGATGTTGCGGCCGCCGAGGGCAAAACTTCGCAGCTCCTGCGCAACACCCATAGATTCTGGGGCGAAGCGTGATAAAACCCCCGATATAGGGTACAGTTACAGCTGTTTGAATTTTTGCGGGCAGAGCGATCTGCCCGCTTTGTGCTGAAAAGGAAGTATTATGGCGCGCTACGATTACAAGTGCTCGAGCTGCGGCAACGTGTTCGAGGTTGAGCATCCCATGTCCGAGACCCCCGAGGTCGTGTGCCCCAACTGCGGCGCTCCGGCCGCCAAGACGTTCTCGGCCAGCGGCATCAAGTTTGAGGGCAGCGGCTTCTACAACACCGACCAGCGCAGCGGTGGCTCAAGCACCAGCGCCACCAGCGGCTGCTGCGCCAACTGCCCGCATAACCACTAGAAACCAATCAGCCCCGCGACCGACACCAATCGCGGGGCTGTTTCTTTAGCTGCCCAGGCTTCCTTATGAGTTGCGGTGAAATAAGGACTGTTTGGCGGGCAGAAGCCGCTATTCAATCCCTATTTCACCGCAACTTAGTCGTTACTTGTGGACCAGGCGGGCGCAGAAGTGGCCGTCGTAGGAGTCGGCATTTACCGGCACGCTTTGGAAGAGGCCTCGATCATTCTGGCGTACGGATACGAGCTTCTTGGCCCTATCGAACTCGGGGAGTTGCAGAATCTGCGCCTCGGAGAGCGGCTCCAGGCTAAAACCGGTGCCCTCGGGAGAGTTCAGGAAAGCGTCCACCACCTGCATGTTCTCCTCGTCGAAGACCGAGCACGTCGCATAGATGAGCTCGCCGCCGGCAGCCACGCGGACAGCAGCCTCTTTGAGCATCGTCAGCTGCAGCTTGGGCAGCTCAACCGTCACATCCTTTTCGGTCAGGCGCCACGGGATCTCGGGATGACGACGCATGGTTCCGGTGCCAGAGCACGGCGCATCGATAAAGACCGTATCGAACTTAACCGGCTCGCCAAGCATGGCATCAAACGACGTCAGTACTTCATCAAGCTCGCAAGCATCACCCGAAACCGTACGAACGCCCTGAATACCTGCCTTATGCAGGCGAGCGAGATTCTGGTCGCACTTGCGATCATGCAAATCGAGCGCCGTATGCTGACGCTCATAGCCCGCACGCTTGGCCTGGCACATCATCACATAGGTCTTGGTGCCACGGCCGGCACCAATCTCAAGGCAGCAACCAGGGCGCGTGGCAGCTGTGGCGATAAGTTGCGCGTTGAGATCAGAGGCCACCGCGGCAGCACGCTCAAACACACCCGAAGCAACGGTAACCTGGGCATCAACCGGGGCATGGCAGCCCGGGAAGACAGGCGCGACGAGCTGCGAGATATACGGATCGGGCTTGGAAGCAAAAGCGTTCTCATGCAGGGCCAGCGGCGCGGGGGCCAGATTGCCGGCAAAGTTAAGCGCACCCTCTGGCGTGTCAAACGATGCCATAATGCGAGCGCACAGCCATCGCGGCAAGCCCATCAGGCGAGACAGGCGAACCAAGCGTCGCTCAGACTCATCGGCATCCACCGCGGCGGCAAAATCATCGACGTTGTCCGCAACCTTATGCAGAACGGCGTTCGCCAGACCGGCGGCGGACTTAGCACCGCAGCGAACCAGCTCAACTCCCTGACTTACGGCAACGCGGCCAGGCGTATGCAGGTAGAGCATCTCGAAGGCAGAAATACGAAGCGCCATGCGAACGCGCGGCGCAACCTTTTTGGGCTTATCGAGAAACTGATCGAGCAGCTCGTCCAAAATACCCTGCGTGGCGGCAACACCCAGCGCCAAGCGGGCGGCAAAAGCGGAATCGCGCTGGTCAATAGCCTTGGCCGATGCGCGAGAGGACAGCACGTCGCGTGCATACATGCCGCGGCGATCGGCCTCCATCAGCACATAGAGCGCAAGCTTGCGCGCGGGAGACAGCCTGCTCATGACAAAACACCCCAGATAAGATCGGCACCCTGCAGGCCAGCAGACCAAGCAGAAGCAGTCATAGCACGCTTGCCATCGGGCTTAACCTCGAGCAGTTCAACCGAGCCATCAGAAAGGCCCAGGTAAACACGCTTGGCCTTAACGAGAACCTGACCCTCGCCGAGCGACACATCAGCCGCCGCAGCATCGAGCACACGCACGGTCTTGCCGGCAATCACGCAACGAGCAGGCGCGGTATCGGACGAAGCGAGCACATGACGCACGCAATCGAGCGCCGCCATTTGCGGATCCAAGCGCATCTCCTGCTTAGAAATCTTGGCAGCATGGGTAACGAGCGCCTCATCCTGTTCAGTCCACACGGCAGTGCCATCGGCAAGAGAGGGAAGCGTATCGGTAAGCAGTTTGCCGCCGAGCTCAGCGAGCTCCATGGTCAGCGCCTCAGCATGCTTACCGGCAACCGAGGTCGAGGCCTGCGCACAATAGGCGCCGGTATCCACGCCATGCCCAATGCGCATAATAGAAACGCCAGCAATCTCATCACCAGCAAGAATGGCACGCTGAATAGGAGCAGCCCCACGCCAACGAGGCAGCAAGGACGCATGAACATTCACAATACCAAGCGGCGCCATATGCAGCACCTCATCAGGCAAAATACAGCCATAAGCAGCCACACAGAAAATATCAGCCTGGGCAGCCTGGAGCACCTCAACAACCTCAGGCGTCATACGATTAGCCTCAACAACCGGCAACCCCAGCTCAAGCGCCTTAGCCTTAACAGGAGACGGCTCTAGCTTCTTACCTCGCCCACGAACAGCATCGGGACGAGTAATAACGAGCGCAACCTCATTACCAGCCGCAACAAGCGAAGTCAGCGAAGGCACAGCAAAATCAGGCGTACCCATAAACACAATACGCATAAAAGTTAGTCTCCTCTCAACCAAAGCCGAGACGGCTACAAAGAACAGCGGAAAGCCAAGTCACCAGCCCATCCGCAATAACATTTCAACAAGAACAAATATACCCAAAACCAAAGAAAGAGCCGCAATAAAAGCAGCTCTTTCAGCAAAGCACCTATCAGCGAAGACGCCCATCCCTGGCCCGACGGCACCTGGGCGAGACAAGCAGCGTCAACGTAGTCCCCGGGGCGCCTGCCTATATCGTCCCGCGCGCAGTTTCGCAGCGCAGCGAGAATGTTTGAGCACGGGATGATATGTGGGCGCTCAGCACCGGGGACGGACAAACCTACTCCGTCTCGCCCGGTCGAGCGCCGCGGGCCAGGGCGTCCTGGTACTCCTTGACTGCCTTGATCCTCTGCATCGGCTTCAGTCGCTCGAACATGGTGTTGCCGTGCAGGTGATCGATCTCATGCTGCAGGCACACGCAGAACAGATCGCCCGAGGCCTCATAGCGAATCAGGTTGGCGTCCAGGTCATACGCCTCGACGACGACATGGTCGGGACGCTCGATCTCACAGCTAATGCCAGGAATGGATAGGCAGCCCTCGCTATACGGAACGAGATGGTCGCTTTGCTCGACAATCACGGGATTGATGAGCACGTACGGGTCGTAGTCGTTCTTGTCGCTGTAGTCGCAGTCGATGGTAACGAGCTGAATGAGCTCGCCGATCTGCGGAGCAGCCAGGCCGCAACCGCCGTTATCGAACATCATTTTCTTCATCTTCTCGGCAAGCGCCTCGATCGCCGGGGTGATCTCCTCGATGGCGGCGCACTCCTGGCGCAGACGAGGGTCGGGCGACAGTACGATTCCGTTGGCTTCCATGGCCATCCTTTCGGTTTGTTACATCAAATCATAGGCGTCGACGTCAACGCTCACGCTCACGCCGCGCACAGAGCCCACCTCTTTGAGGCAGGCGTCGATATCATCAGAGACATGGTACCCCACGGGCGACTTCACAAGCAGATGGAAGCGGTAACGGTCCTTGGCTCTCTCGATTACACACGAAGCCGGGCCTAGCACCTGCGGCACGGCACTCCCCGCCCGCAAAAAATCGGGCGCGGCGGCATGCCAGCGGCGCTTAAGAAGCTTTGCGATGCGCCCAATGTAGTCCTGCGCGTCGTCTCGGTTTGCCGACCACACCAAGATGTTGACCAGGCGAACAAACGGCGGGTACAGCGCGTCGCGGCGCTGGTCCAAATCGTAGTCGGTAAAGATCGAACGGTCGTGCTCAGCGACGGCACGAATGACCGGATCCTCGGGCAGGTAGGTCTGGACGATCACCTCGCCGGGACGATCACCACGACCGGCACGGCCGGCGACCTGCTCCAGTAAATCGTAGGCGCGCTCCCCTGCGCGAAAATCGGGCAGCTTAAGGGCGAAGTCGGCATTGACCACGCCCACGAGCGTGACCTCGGGAAAATCGAGACCCTTTGCGATCATTTGGGTGCCCAGCAACACGGCGCAATCGGCCGCATCGAACTGCTCGAGCAGCTTTTTGTGCGAATCCTTGCCGCGCGTGGAATCGGCATCCATGCGGATGATGGCGACGTCCTCGGGCAGCATCTGGTGCAGTGCGTCCTCGATCTGCTGCGTGCCCAGCCCCATTTTTGCCAGGTAGCGGCTGCCGCACTTGGGGCAACGACTCGTGGGCGCGGGATACGGCTGCACGCGCCAGGAGGATCCGCATGTGTGACATTGCAGCGTGTGCGTGCGCTCGTGATACGTAAGCGCTGTGGAGCAGTGGTTGCAGGTGGGAACGCAGCCGCACTCGCGACACATCAGGAACGGCGCAAAGCCACGGCGGTTATGCAGCAGCACGGCCTTCTCGCGACGCTCGACCACACGCTCCAAGCCCTCCATCAAGGGTTTTGAGAACATGGAGCGGCTGCCGTGTGAAAACTCACGGCGCAGGTCGGCAATGCGGACCGTAGGCAGCACGGCGAGTCCCGGGCGCTCGGGCATCTCGACACGCGTCCAGGTAGCACCGTTGTATGTACCGCGGCGGCAGCGGTCGAGGGCCTCGGCAGAAGGCGTGGCCGAGCCCAGCACAAGTGGGCAGCGATAGCGGCGCGCCATCTCGGCCGCAACCTCGCGCGCATGGTAGCGCGGGCTGGAGCCCTGCTTGTAACTGGTCTCGTGTTCCTCGTCGATGATGATGAGACCCAGGTCGCTGAGCGGGCAAAAGAGCGCCGAACGCGCGCCGACGACAACGCGGGCAGTACCGCTGGCAACCATGTCCCACTGGTCCAGGCGCTCGCCGGCCGAAAGCCGCGAATGGAACACGGCGACCGTCTCGCCAAAGCGCGAACGAAAGCGGCCGACGGTCTGGGCCGTCAGCGAGATCTCGGGCACCAGCACGCAGGCCGAGCGACCTGCTGCGAGCACGCGCTCGATGGCGGAGAGGTAAACCTCGGTTTTGCCGGAGCCGGTGACGCCGTCGACCAGCACCACGTCGCCATGAGCGTCCAGACGGGCGCGCTCAATCTGCGCGAGTGCCTGTTGCTGGCCGTTGGTAAGGGAGACCGGCGCCTTGCCGCTTGCCGAGGACAGCGTGGTCTGCTCGCTGCAGCCACGCCATGCACGGCGCTCCTCAACCACCACGACGCCGCGCTTTTCGAGCGCCTTGATGGTCGCCGACATACTGTTATAGAGAAGGTTGAGGTCGCGCGTCGTGACAGGACCACACTGGAGCGCCTCGATGAGTTGGCGCTGGCGGACCGCGGTCTTGGGCGGCGTGTAGTCAAAGCCTTCGGGCGTAAGCATCACCCAGCGGTTTTGGATGGGTTTGACGGCTGGACGTTCAACCGTCCACACACCGTCGTCGCCCTTGACCACACGCGGGCTGCCACCCGGAGGCAAGAACAGGCGCAGACACTCGGAAAGCGTCGCGACATACTCGCGGCTCATCCAACGTGCGATGCGGGCGGCTTCGGCGGTAAAGAGCGGTTTGCTGAGGATGGCCTCGATGGGCTTGATGCGCACCGGGTCGAGGGAGTTGTTGCCCGGCAGATCGCCCAGATCAGGCGCAATGTCGACGACATAGCCCGCGGCGGCACGGTTACCAAAGTGGACCAGGACCGTGGATCCGATCTGGACCTCGTTGGCAAGGGACTCGGGGATGCCGTAAGCAAACGGTTCCGACAGCGCACGGGTGGGGATGTCGAGGACCACGCTCGCGTAGGCGGCAGGGGGCTCGGGCGAAGGCTTAGACTGAGCCGAGGCAGCGGCAGGCTTGGGCTTCACCGGAGCTTCCTCCGGTTCCGGCAAACCAAACAGCGACAGTTGTTGAGCCATACACCACCTCTAACGAACGGACCTGAAAGGGGTGGGACAAAACAATCAGTAGAGTTTGTCCCATGGCCGATACGAGTGTCGAGCTCGTTGCGACACTCGAACATGGGACAAACACTACTGATTATTTTGTCCCAGCAACCCACTCATCGGTACAGAAACAAGAGCCCCGCTCGGGTGAACGGGGCTCGGATACATGCATTTGCGCGTCTACTACAGCGCCATCGTGCGAGCGCGGTCGATACGCGCCAGGCAGTCGTCGCGGCCGACGAGCGCCATGGTCTCGCCCAGCGGAGGGCTCACCATGTTGCCGCAGACGGCGACGCGCACGGCCTGGAACACCACGCGCTTCTTGAGGTCCATCTGCTCGGGCAGCGGCTCAAGCGCGGCGTCGATGGCCTCGGCAGTCCACTTGTCCACGCCCTCGAGCGCGGCCTTGGCGGCATCCAGAATGGCGCCCATGCCTTCCTTAGCCAGGCCCTTGTTAACGGATTTCTCGTCATACTCGAGCGTCTCGGCCGTAGCAAAGATGGGAGCGGCGACGGTCACGGCGTCGGCCGGCATCTTGGTGCGCGGCTTGACGATGGCGGCAAGCGCATCAATCCAGTCCTCGCCGTACTCGACGTTGCCCTCGATGAGACCTGCCTCGTGCAGTTCGGGGACCATGATTTCATCGGCAAACTGCGCGTCGGACATGCCGTTGATGTACTCGGCATTGACCCAATCGAGCTTCTTGGGATCGAAGGTCGCCGGGTTCTTGGAGATGCGGTCGAGCGAGAACTTGCTGGCTAGGACATCGCGCGGGATGATCGTGGTCTCGCCGTCGAGCGACCAGCCGAGCAGCGCCAGGTAGTTGACGAAGGCGTCGGAAAGGTAACCGGCGTCGCGGTACTCCTCCACCGAAGTTGCGCCGTGGCGCTTGGAGAGTTTCTTACCGTCGGCGCCCAGGATCATGGAGATGTGGGCGAACGTGGGCACGGGCGCGCCGAGGGCCTCGTAGACCATGACCTGGCGCGGGGTGTTGGACAGGTGGTCGTCGCCGCGGATGACATGGGTGATCTTCATCATAGCGTCGTCGACGACGGTCGCGAAGTTGTACGTGGGCGTGCCATCGGAGCGGAAGATGACAAAGTCGTCGAGCTCCTTGGCGTCGAAGGTCACCTCACCGTGAACGGCGTCGTGGATGACGACGTCGCCGCGGTCCTCGGGCACCTTGATGCGCAGGACGTAGGACTCGCCGGCCTCGATGCGGCGGCGGGCCTCCTCGGGATCAAGATCGCGGCAACGACGCTGATAGCCCTGGAAGGGGTCCTTGCGCTCCTGCGCGGCCTTGCGGTCGGCGTCGAGCTGCTCCTTGGTGCAGAAGCAGGGATAGGCCTTGCCCTCGTCCCAAAGCTTCTGGGCGGCCTGCTTGTACAGGTCCAGGCGCTCGGTCTGGGCATAGGGGCCATAGTCGCCGCCCACCTCGGGACCCTCGTCCCAATCCAGGCCCAGCCAACGCATGGCGCGCAGGATGATCTGCGTGTTCTCGTCGGTGGAGCGGGTGGGGTCGGTGTCGTCGATGCGCAGGATGAACGTGCCGCCGTTTGCGCGGGCGAAAGCCCAGTTATAGATAGCGGTGCGGGCGCCGCCGATGTGCAGCTTGCCCGTCGGTGAGGGTGCAAAGCGGACGCGAACGTCTGATGCCATGGAAATCTCCTCGATTGCAGGATGGATGTCTAACCGCATCAGTATAAAGCATCAAAGCAACCTCCGCACAAAGGGCACCGACACACTCATTGGGGACAGACTTAAATGACCATTCGTTGGGGACATTCTTCGAAGCTAACTGAACAGGAGTGTCCCAAACTGCCGTCACTTGGGGACGTTCCTAGACTGCCGGCAGAAAAGGACCGTCCCCAAGTGACGGCACATAAGGAACGTCCCCAGGTGCCGTAAGAGTGTTCCTATTGGCTGGTCATTTAAGTCTGTCCCCAATGAGTAGGTGCGGAAAGGGTGTGAATGTTTGATTTACGCGCTATGATGTGCCCTTGCATAGAGAGCCCGGCGGAATGGTAACGGTCGCTGGGACACGTTTTTGAAAGGACAATCATGTCAGAAGAACTTCGTTCCATCCCACCCCAACACGGGTCCTTTGTTTTTACGTCGGAGTCGGTGACCGAAGGTCATCCCGATAAGATCGCTGATCAGATCAGTGACGCCGTCCTCGACGCAATCCTCGCCAAAGAAATAGAGCTGCAGGAGCAGGGCTATATTGCGCCCAACGGTGTGCCCGCCAACGTGGAGAACGTCCGCTGCGCCTGCGAGACCCTCGTGACCACCGGCACGGTCATCGTCGCCGGCGAGATTCGCACCCAGGCCTACGTCGACGTACAGGAAATCGCCCGCGGCGTCATCCGCCGCATTGGCTACAACCGCGCCAAGTTCGGTTTTGACTGCGACACCTGCGGCGTTATGAGCCTCATCCACGAGCAGTCGCCCGATATCGCCCAGGGCGTTGACGAGTCCTTCGAGACCCAGACCGGCGCTACCACCGACCCGATCGACCTGATCGGCGCCGGCGACCAGGGCATGATGTTCGGTTATGCCTCCAACGAGACCAAGACCCTCATGCCCATGCCGCACTACCTGGCAAGCCGCCTGGCCGAGCGCCTGGCTGCCGTGCGCCATGACGGAACCCTGCCCTACCTGCGCCCCGACGGCAAGACCCAGGTCACGGTGCGCTACGAGGAAGGCAAGCCCGTGGAGGTCACGACCATCGTCATCTCCACGCAGCACGCCGCCGAGATTGAGGGCATGGGCAAGATCAAGGCCGACCTCATCGAACACGTCATCACCCCGGTCATGGCCGCCGAGAACATGCCGTGGGACAACGCGGACATCTACGTGAACCCCACCGGTCGCTTTGTCGTGGGCGGCCCCATGGGCGACACGGGCCTCACCGGCCGCAAGATCATCGTCGACACCTACGGCGGCTACGGCCGTCACGGCGGCGGCGCCTTTAGCGGCAAGGACTGCACCAAGGTTGACCGCTCCGCCGCGTATGCCGCGCGCTGGGTCGCCAAGAACGTGGTCGCCGCCGGCCTGGCCGACCGCTGCGAAGTCGAGCTTGCCTACGCCATCGGCGTTTCCAAGCCCCTCTCAATCATGGTCGATACCTTCGGTACCGCGCATGTTGCCGAGGACAAGATCGTCGAGGCCGTAGAGAAGACCTTCGACCTGCGCCCGGGCGCAATCATCCGCGACCTAGACCTGCGTCGCCCCATCTACGAAAAGACGGCAGCCTACGGTCACTTCGGCCGAGAAGACGCCGACTTCACCTGGGAGAATACCGACCGAGTCGAAGAACTCAAAGCAGCCTGCGGCCTGTAAGCTAGCGGCAAAAGCTACAGCCAAATCGAAACGCACCAAAAGAGGTACCGGACCAACCGGTACCTCTTTTTTATTAACCGGTGGTGAAGATGAGCCGACCTGGGACGCAGAATAGGTCACCAGCTCATGAATTTTGCAGCACGAGCGCCTCTACCATGTATCCTTAGTCCCGAGGGGCGGGGCATAAGGTCGATCGCGAGTTCCGCACGAGCCGGAGAGCACTTAATGTGCTCTCCGTGCGAGTCAGGACTGTCCGAGCAGGCGACCTTATGCCCCGCCCCTCGGGACGACGGGATAGAACAGGAGCGCATATGGCAGGCAAGCCACAAACACTAGCTACGACCTCGGCATTCGAGATCTTGGGCCCCGTCATGGTCGGCCCCAGCTCATCGCACACCGCCGGCGCCCTGCGCTGCGCCCAAGTTGCCGCCAGCCTGCTGGAAGGCCGCATCACCAAAGTCACCTTTGGCCTGTGGAATTCCTTCGCCCACACCTACCGCGGCCACGGCACCGACCGCGCTCTCGTCGCGGGCATTCTGGGCCTCGACACCGATGACGAGAACATCAAGCAGGCCTTTGACCTCGCACGTGGGCAGGGCCTCGAATATCACTTTGACATCAAGGGCGACGACGCCTCCATCCACCCCAACACCGTCGACATCGATATGGTCGACGCCACGGGCGCCACGGCGCAGGTCCGCGGCGAGAGCTTAGGCGGCGGCAAGATGCGCATCAGCCGCATTAACGGCGTCGGCGTCGACATCTCGGGCATGTATTCCACGCTCTTCGTGGCGCACCAGGACGTCCCCGGCGTGCTCGCAGCGCTCACCAACCTGCTCGCCTACGCCCATGTGAACATCGCCTTCTGCCGCACCTACCGCACCGAAGTGGGCGGCCAGGCCTACTCCGTCTTTGAGACCGACGGCGCCCCCGACGACACCGTCGTCCCCATGCTCCGCAAGCTCGACAATGTCGATTACGCGACCTTTATCGAACTCCCCGGTTCTGCCTCGTCGCTCTCCCCCGGCGTCTCGGCAAAGGAAATCTTCGACGACGGCGAGCAGCTGCTCGATGCGTGCGAGGAACTGGGGCTCAACATCGGCGCCGTCATGGCCGTGCGCGAGGCACGTCTGACCGGCGAGGCACACGCTATCGCCGCCATGCGCCGCGTACTCGACGTCATGCGCGAAGAGACCACAGCCCCCATTTCCAATCCACAGCGCTCGCTCGGCGGCCTCATCGGCGGCGAGGCAAAGCTTGTCGATGCCACCAGCCGAAACGATCTGAGCATAAGCCTGATGGGCGCCGTCCAGACCGACGCCGTGGCCCGCGCCATGGCCGTGCTCGAGCGCTCCGCCACCATGGGCGTGATCGTCGCAGCTCCGACGGCAGGATCCGCGGGTGTTGTGCCCGGCTGCGTGCTGGCGCTCGCAGACCATTTGCAGCTGGACGACGAGCAGGTCATGGATGCCCTTTATTGCGCCGCCGCCATCGGCCTCAACCTCACCACGAGCGCCTGCGTTGCCGGCGCCGAGGGCGGCTGTCAGGCCGAGGTCGGAAGTGCGGCCGCCATGGCCGCCGCCGCGCTGGTGCAGATGCTCGGCGGCACACCCGAGCAGGCGCTCGACGCCAGTTCCATCGCGCTGAGTAATCTGCTGGGCCTCGTTTGTGACCCCGTCGGTGGCCTCGTGGAGGTGCCCTGCCAAAACCGCAACGCCATCGGCGTGGCAGCCGCCTTTAGCTCCGCACAACTCGCCCTCGCCGGCATTAAGAGCCTGGTGCCGTTTGACCAGATGGCACACGTCATGCTCTCGGTGGGCCACGCGTTGCCGGCCACGCTGCGCGAGACGGCAAAGGGCGGCATCGCGCAGGCTCCGGCCGCACTTTCGGCCTGTGCAAAATGCGGTGTGTGCGGATAGCGACAAAGAACGACTCGAAGGTGGGACAAATGTCCCACCTCTTTTGAATGCCACCGTTTCCATACCACAATCAACTAGGTAATCGCTATAATGCAAGCCCAGTAAAAACACGATGAGCCGCAAGGCGAAATTCGAAGGATATGCACACGATGTCGCAAAACGATCGAACTCAACTGATTCCCGATCCGCAGCAGCCGAGCAGGCACACCGGTGGCGTTCAGTCGCCGCGTCCTATCGCGCCGAGCCACGGTCAGGAGCGTGGTGCGGCAAACGCTTCCCAACGCCCGAACCAGCAGCGTCAGCCACGTCAGCAGCGCCAGGCAAACAGCAATACGCCCAAGCAGCCCCCCAAGCACGGTCGAGGCGATCGCGACCCCGCGCGCAAACCCGCCGAGAACAATAAGTCGGGCAAAAAGACGACGCTCTTTGTCGTCCTGGGTCTTATCGTCATTGTCTATATCGTAGGCGTCGTAGCGTTTTCCCAGCTAGCCTACCCCAACACCACCATCGCCGGCGTCGACGTCTCGTTCTCCAACGCTTCGTCTGCCGCCACCAAGGTCAACTCGGCATGGAAGCACTATAAGCTCACCGTGACAGGCGATGACTTTAGCTGGACGTATCAGCCCGAGTCCGATGAGCCCATCGTCGACGGCGAAGCTGCCGCAAAAGAGATCATCAGCCACAACGAAGCCTTTGTATGGCCGGTCCGCCTTGTGGAATCCTTAAGCGGAAAGACCAAAACAACCGCTACCTCCAACGAAGTCGATCTTGATCAAGACGTCGACCTGTCCATGCTCTCCGACACTTTTGACCAAAAGAAGTTTGAGAAGGATCTGGGCGCCGCCATCGACGAGTTTAACGAGGGGCGCTCGGGCACGTTCGAGGCCAATAGCTCCTATGACGAGCAGGCCGGCAAGTTTACCGTCGAGAAGGCGCGCTCCAACGAAAAACTCAACCGCGAGCATGTCATTAAGTATGCCGAGCTCGAGCTTGCCTCGCTGGCCGAGACCGTAGATCTTTCCAAGCTCGGCAACGATGCCTATGAGCCGCTCAATGGAACGCTGACCGATGATCAGATTCAGGCCGCATGCGATGCCGCCAACAACTTCTTGGGCGTCAACGTGACCCTCAAGCTCAACGGCGAGGATGCCGGAAAGGTTGATGGCAGCTCCGTGTTGCAGTGGATCAGCTTTGCCGATCCTGCCAACCCCACGCTCGATACGTCGCAAATCAGCAGCTGGGCAGCCGAGCTCGCGAACGGCTTTAATACCGTGGGCTCCACTCGCTGGTGGACACGCGCCGATGGCAAGCAGTGTGCCGTTGAAGGCGGTGACTTTGGTTGGTCCATCGACAGCAGCTCGCTCGCCAAGCAGGTCGAGGACGCCATTAACAACAAGCAGACCGGCGAAATCGAGATCAAGTACTCCCAGAAGGCCGACACCTTTACCGCAAAGGGAGAGCCCGACTGGAAGGCGTATATCGACGTCGATCTGTCCGAGCAGCACGCGCGCTACTATGACGAGAACGGTAATATCGTTTGGGAGGCCAACTTTATTTCTGGCAAGCCGGGAGAGGACGCCACCCCCGAGGGCGTATGGCAGATCAACAGCAACAATGGCGCCAGCAAGCTTATCGGTGCCAAGGACCCCGAGACCGGCAAGCCCAAATACGAGAGCCCGGTCAGCTATTGGATGCCGTTCGAGGGCAATATGGTCGGATTCCACGACGCCACCTGGCAAAACGACAAGAGCTTCGATAATGCCGAGTCGTACAAGTGGTGCGGCAGCCACGGTTGCATCAACCTGCGCCTGGCCGATGCAAAGGCACTTCACGACTGCATCAAAGTCGGCCTGTGCGTGGTTGTCCACTCGTAGTGCAACGCGCGCATTCCCACAACGTGGAGCCGCTGCGACCAATCTAACAGTTCCGAAAGAATCCGCCATATGCGCCCGCCTTACGCGACGGGCGCATATACTTATTGAGGAACTTTCTATAAAGGAGACGCTATGCCGAATGTCCCCACCATCACCCCAGGCCCGGATGATGCCGAGTACACGCCCGAAGGTGCCACCGAAACGATTCCTTTGATTACAAACGTACATGCCGAAAAGCAGAGCGGACGCACGAACGATACCGCCGAGATTTCCGATGAAGAAGCCTATGCAAAGCTCAAGGCAAAGCGTGCCGAGCGTCGGCGCAAAAAGCTCATCCGACGCGGTATCGCCGTCGGTGTCGTTGTTGCCATCGCGCTCATTGCCATCATCGCAACGCTGGTCATCAACGCGCAACCCGCAGGCACCAACGGACCGGTGACCGACATGGTCACCGAAGGCACGTTTACCACCACAGTCGAAGCCAAGGGACAGCTCAAGCCTATTTCAACCTCGGTCGTCTCCCCTTCCGTCGATGGTACGGTGGCGCAGATCAACGTGCAGGCCGGACAGAGCGTCAACGAGGGCGACGTGCTCATGACCATTAAGAACGACGCGCTCGATAGCGCTGTTTCCGAGGCGCAGCGCGCGGTCGCGGCCGCCCAGGAAGACCTGAACAATGCAAAGGCGACGCTCGCGGCCGCACAGGCCGCACCGACAACGGACAGTGACGGATCGACCGGCCCATCGGACGCAAACGCCAACGCAAATGCCGTCTCGACCGCCCAGCGCAACCTCGCCTCGGCCCAGGCAACGCTGGAGCAGGCAACTGCAAAGGCGGCCGAGCGCACCGTAAAGGCCCCCAGCTCGGGCAACATCGTCGAGCTCAACGCCAAAGTCGGTGCCACGGTGACCGGAGGCACGATCATGGGCGAAGGCGACACGAGCGGCGGCAAGCAGTGCATGCAAATCGCCGACCTGTCCAAGATGAAGGTGACGGTTCAGGTGGGCGAAAAGGATATCGCCAAAATTGCCGTGGGCCAAAGCGCCAACGTGACCTATCCCGCGTTTCCCGATATCGTGAGTCAGGGCACCGTCACGGCTATCGCCTCGGTGGCAAACTCTGACTCCGGCTCCGGTAGCGGCGGCAGCGTGACCTTTAACGTCGACATCCTCATCGAAGCACCCGACAGTCGCCTTAAGCCGGGTATGACTGCCGAGGTCTCGGTAGTGACCGAGAAGCTCGACGACGTGGTTATGGTGCCGACCATGGCGCTGATGACCGAAGATGGCGAGCACTATTACGTCAATCTGGCCACCGATTCGGAAGGCAAGAAGACGCGCCGCGTGAAGGTGACCGTCGTGACGCAAAACGACAACGAGGCTGTAGTCGGTAAGACGCAGGTCAAGCGCGACGACCAGGGCAACGAGATCAACCCAGACGTCCCGGTTACCAAGTTACGCGACGGCGACACCATCGTGACGGATACCGGCACAGGCATGACGGCAGACGGCGGCGACAACATGCCTGCCGACGAGGGCAAGTAATGCGTCCCGTCATCGACATCCGCAACGTGCACCGCATCTTTGAGAGCGAGGCCGGTTGCGCCCACATCCTGCACAACGTGAGCCTGGCGGTGAACCCCGGTGAGTTCGTCGCCATCACCGGCCCCTCGGGCTCGGGCAAGTCGACACTCATGAACATCCTGGGCTGCCTGGACAAGCCGACGGCGGGTGATTATTTCCTGCAAGGGCTCAACGTCGCCGAGCTCGACGATGATGAGCTCACCGAGGTGCGCGCGCTGAGCATCGGCTTTGTCTTTCAGAGTTTTAACTTGCTGCCGCGTCTGACGGTGATCGAAAACGTCATGCTGCCGCTGTCCTACACCAATGTGCCGCGTAGCCAGCGCGAGATGCGCGCCGTGCACGCGCTGCAAGCCGTCACACTGCCGGTCGACCATTGGGACCACCGAATATCGGAACTCTCGGGCGGACAGATGCAGCGCGTCGCCATCGCGCGCGCCCTCGTCAACGACCCGCCCATCATTTTGGCCGACGAGCCAACGGGAAATCTAGACTCGACAACCGGGGCGCTCGTCATGGAAACCTTCCACAAGCTCCAGAAACGCGGCAAGACCATCGTGCTTATCACACACGACCCCGGCATCGCCGCCGAGGCCGACCGTGCCGTGACCATCCGCGACGGTCGCATTCACGACGGCGCGTATATTCCGCATGCACCGCGGACCCTACGCAGCGCCGTAGATAGCCTGCCCATGATTTCCGCCTCCGCCAACCCGCCGAAAGGAGTGATGGCATGAGCGCCCGCGATCTTATCCAGGAAGCCCTTCACTCGCTCGAGGCCAACAAGGGGCGCAGCCTGCTCACCATCCTTGGCATCGTCATTGGCATCGCCTCGGTCATTGCCATGACTTCGCTCATCGGCGGCATCCAAAACAGCTTGGTCAACAGCCTGGGCCTCAACGCAGCTCGCATGGTTCAGATCTATTCGTCCCAAGAACTCTCTGATTCTGACGTCCAGAAGCTTAAAAAACTGGTGCCGCAGATAGAACAGATCGGAATTGTCAAAAGCGCGTATACCGAGTACAAGACCGGCGATAAAAGCTATACCGTCATGGCACAGGGTGTCGATAGCGACATGCTCGACGCCGTGGGTGCCAGTAAGCTCGTTGCGGGGCGCACCTACACCGATGTCGAGTCAAAGGCAGGCTCGCGCGTGGCGCTCATCAGCCGCGGCGGCGCCGATCAGCTTTACGGCAACGAACAGGATGCGCTGGGAAAAACCATCAAAGTGTCCAACGGCGAGGTGCAGATTGTAGGCGTGATTGATGGCGGCAGCGACTCCATGGGCTCGCTCACTTTGTATATGCCACGCGAAACCATCTCCGGCCTATTTGGCGACGAGAATCCTTCATTCCCCAGCGTGACGGCACTTGCCGCCGAGGGCACGGACATGGATGAGCTCTGCAAGACCATCGAGTCCAAGGTGCGCGCGATGAAGGGTATCGCGGAGGATGATGAGTACGACAGTGTATCGGCGACCTCCATGAAAAGCGCTATCGACTCCCTCAATTCCTTTATGGGCGCCTTCTCGCTCATCATGGGTGCTGTCGCCAGTATCTCGCTGCTTGTCGGCGGTATCGGCATTATGAACATGATGCTCACCAACGTGACTGAGCGCATCCGCGAGATCGGCATCCGTCGCGCTCTGGGCGCCAGTCGTCGCGATATCACCGCGCAGTTTTTGGCCGAGTCCTCGGCGCTGTGCGTCACCGGTGGCCTGCTGGGTGTCCTGATAGGCTATCTGCTGGCCTGGGGCCTCGCGATGTTTGCCTCCGGACCCGGGATTCTTGGCGAGCTCGGTGCCAGCGGGCAAATCACACCGAGTTTTTCAATCGCCACGGTGCTGCTGGCCTTCGCCGTCTCCGTCGGCATCGGCGTAATCTTTGGCTTCTACCCCGCTCGACGCGCGGCAAAGCTCGACCCGGTGGAGTGCCTACGCTACCAGTAAGCCACCACCGACAAGTTACGGTGATTTAGGGACTGAGTATGCTATCTAGCAGCAAAAACAGACACTATTTCACCGCAACTTATTGAAGGGCTGTTTGCGCCAGTTCCGGGCGTCCTCGAGCTATTGGTGGATGACGGGCTTGTACGGGTCGAGCTTGCTCGAGGCGATCCTCCTCGCAGGCGCGGCGAGCGCCTAGCGCGCGAACTCCCGAAAGAGCGCATCTTCCACTTCCCGAAGCGAAAGGGCCCCGCCTCCCTCGGCGGGACGGGTGACCACGATACAGCGCGCTCCCACGGCGCGCGCTGCGGCGAGCTTCTCGGCCGTGCCGCCTACGGTTCCCGAGTCCTTGGTCACAAGCCACTGGGCGCCCACCTGCCGAAGCATCGCCTCGTTGAGCTCGCGGGTGAAGGGCCCCTGCATGCCGATGACGTGCGACGGCGAAAACCCCGCGTCGATGCACTTCGTTATAGCACCGGGCAGCGGGAGCACGCGCACGAAGAAGCGCTCCGCGAAATCGGCGACGCGCGTGTAGGGAGCAAGCTCCTTGCTCCCCGTCGTGAGAAGAGCGCGACCCGGGTTCTCGGAGAGAAAGCGCGCCGCGCAGGCGATCGACGCGACCGACACGACGCCTTTGGGCAGCGCCTCGACCGGGCGCGCAAGGCGCAGGCATCGTGCACCCACGGCGAGCGAAGCGGCCCGGATGTTGCCGCTTGCGAGCGTAGCGAAGGGGTGCGTGGCGTCGACGACGATGCGCGCGCCGGAAAGCTCGCGCTCCATGTCGGCCTCGTCGAGCCTGCCCGCATGCACCTCGATGCCCGGAAGCTCGCCCAAAAGTTCGCCTCCGTACTCTGTTGCCGCGTAGGCACGGGCGGGGATGCCCGCCCCGCTCGCCCATTCGCACAGAAGGCGGCCCTCGGTGGTGCCGGCGAAGATGCGCAGCGCCGGCGCGGATGCGGGAGCCGTCACTTCGGGCCGCCTGTGCGCGTGATCTGGTAGAGCAGCGCGTTCATAATGGCAGCCGCCACGGTCGAGCCGCCCTTGCGACCCCTCGCGACGATGGCCGGCACGCGTCGTGCGAGTAGCTCCTCTTTCGCCTCGACCACGTTCACAAACCCGACCGGCACCCCAACGACGAGCGCGGGCGCGATCTTCCCCGCGTCCATGAGCTCGGCGAGGCGCAGAAGTGCTGTGGGAGCGTTGCCGACGGCCACGATGAGCGGACCCTCGATGCCGCAAGCTTTGTCCATGCTCGCAACGGCGCGAGTCGTGCCCGCGGCGCGCGCAGCCGCGGCGACATCGGGGTCGGCCATGAAGCACACGGCCTTGCAGCCGAGCTTCGCGAGCGCGGGCTTGCTTATGCCTGCGAGCGCCATGTTCGTGTCGGTGAGCACCGTGGCCCCTGCGCGCAGTGCGTCGAGCGCACAGTGCGCGGCGTCATGGGTGAACACGAGGGAATCGGCGTACGAGAAGTCGGCAGTGGTGTGGATGACGCGCTTCACGACGGGCTCTTCGAGCGGCGGGAACGTGCGGCCGCCGAGCTCTTCGGTGATGATCTCGAAGCTGCGCCGCTCGATGTCGCCGGGCGCCATCTCCTTGGAATCCATCTAGTACTCCACTCCTTCCCTTGCACATATCCCCTGCTCGTAGGGGTGTTTCTTGCACCGCATCTCGGTTATGTAGTCGGCCTTCTCCACGATCTTGCGGGAAGGCGCGCGCCCGGTGAGCACTACTTCGACGCCGAGCGCGGACATATCGAGTGCGCGGTCCACGAGTGCCTCGTCGACAAGCCCCTTCGAAAGCGCGTCGAGCGCCTCGTCGAGCACGAGCAGTCCCTCTTGCGCGCCCTCGAGCTCGGCGAGCGCGGAAGCGAGGTTCCCATCGTGCAGCTCGCACGTCGCGGCAAGTTCTTCCGACGTCATCGACCAGGTAAACTTGTCCGACGCCTTCCCCGCGAACACGGGCACGCCAAAATGCTCGGCGAGCAGGCGCACCTCCCCGCTTTCGCCGTCTTTCAGGAACTGGACGACGACGACGCGGCGGCCTGCGGCGAGCATGCGAAGGGCGAGGCCCATCGCCGCCGTGGTCTTGCCTTTGCCGTCGCCATGATACACGTGGATCATACGCCCTCCTCGATAATGCGGTAGACATACTCCATGTCAAGCGCCCCGCGCACGACGTCGGCCAGGCGGTCGAACTCGCGCGCACGGTGATCGGCTGCGGACGCTGCGCCCGCAGCACCCACGACGCTCTCGGGCAGGCCGCGCATGCGCGCGAGCGAGCGCGCGAGGGCGAGCGCCACCCCCGGTTCGTCGAACAGGCCGTGGAGATAGGTTCCGAACACGTTTCCGCAGGCCGCGCCTTCTGGTTTGCCGCCAATCGTGCCCGCAGGGGCGCAGGAGACGGTCGTTTCGCCGTCGTGAATCTCGTACCCGCGCGCCGTCATGCCGTTCCACACCGAGAACGCGCCTTGGGCGCCCGTGATGCGCAGCTCCGACTGGGCGAGGCGCTTTTCCTCCTTGAACACCGTACTTGCAGGGATGAGCCCGAGCCCGCGCGCGGTGCCAGCGCCTTCCCTGCCGTGCGGGTCGGAAAGCTCGTCTCCCAAAAGCTGGTAGCCTCCGCATATGCCGAGCACCGGTGTGCCCGCGCCCGAAAGCGCGCGTACACAGGCTCCGATGCCGCTAGCCGCAAGCCAGCGCGCGTCGTCGAGCGTGGTCTTCGAGCCGGGAAGAACCACCAGGTCGGGTCGGCCCAGATCGCTCGTCGAGGAAACGTAGCGCACGCCCACGCCGGGCACGCGCGAAAGCGGGTCGAAGTCGGTGAAGTTCGACAGATGCGGAAGACGCACGACGGCGACGTCGATGACGCCGCGCGCCTCGCGGGCAGATAGGCGCGGCGCGAGCGAGTCCTCGTCGTCCAGGTCAAGCGTAAGATACGGCACGACCCCCACGACGGGAACCCCGCACATCTTCTCGAGCGGGGCCAAACCCGGGCGCAGGATTTCCACATCGCCGCGGAACTTGTTCACCACAAGCCCCCGCAAAAGCGCGCGGTCCTCGGGCGCAAGGAGCGCGACCGTGCCGTAGAGCTGGGCAAATACCCCGCCCGGGTCGATGTCGCCCGCAAGCAGCACGGGGGAGGACACGGCGCGCGCGAGCCCCATGTTGACGATGTCGTTTTCGGCAAGGTTGATTTCGGCGGGGCTGCCGGCGCCCTCGATGACGATGACGTCGTTATCCTCCGCGAGCGAATCGAACGCCTCCAAAATCTGCGGCATGAGCGCCTTCTTTCGCGCGAAGTAGTCCCTCGCAGCGAAGGCTCCCTGCGCCTTGCCGGCCACGATGAGCTGGCTTCGGTGGCCGCTTTCGGGCTTGAGCAGGATGGGGTTCATGCGCACGTCGGGCGCGATGCCGCACGCCTCGGCCTGCATGATCTGGGCGCGCCCCATCTCGAGCCCGTCGGCCGTGACGCCGCTGTTGAGTGCCATGTTCTGGCTCTTGAAGGGAGTCACGCGCAGGCCGTCCTGCGAAAGCACGCGGCACAGCCCCGCCGCGAGCAGGCTCTTCCCCGCGTTCGACATGGTGCCCTGGATCATGATGGGCTTGGCCCTACCCACGGGTATCGACCTCCTTCGCCAAGCCTCGGCCATCCGCGCCCGCCATAGCGCCGCTGAAAGAAGCGCCGCCCCGTTCGTCGGGTTCGCCTTCGCCCGATGCGTCTTCCGCCCGAAGCGCACGGCCGAACGCCATCGCAAGCCGGGCGTTCTCCTTGCGCGTGCGCACCGCGACGCGGCACCAGAAACGGGACAGTGCCGAAAACGAGTCGCACGTGCGGACCAAAACCCCCTGATCATACAGGCGCTCGGGGATGTCTTTCGCCGGCGTGCGGACTAAAAGGAAGTTCGCATCCGACGGCACGACGGAAAGCCCGAGCGAGGAGAGCTCGTGGGAAAGCCACGCTCGCTCGCCCTCCAATACATCGCGCGTGCGCGAGACGTATTCGACGTCTTCCAGGGCGGCGATACCCGCGGCCTCGGCGACCGAAGAGACGGGCCACGCCTGCCCCGCCCGGCGAATCCCCTCGATGAGTTGGGCGTTTCCGCTGATCAGATATCCCAACCGCAACCCCGCCATTCCGTAGAGCTTGGTGAACGCGGAGAGCACGGCCACATGGCGCGAACACGCGGCGCGTGCGGCCACGCTCCTTTCGCGGGCGTCGGGCGCAAATCCGAGGAAGCACTCGTCCACGACGAGCAGCGCGCCCACCTGCTCGCAGCGGCAAGCCGCGGCATCGATCACACGGGGGTCGACGAGGCGCCCCGTCGGGTTGTTCGGATTGCAGAGGTACGCCACGTCTCCCGGCCCCTCGATCGCGCGGGCGAAGGAGGCGGGCACGTCGAAGTCGTCCGCTTCGGAGAGCGGGAACTCCTGCACGCATGCGCCGTAGTACGATGCCGCCTCCGCATATTCAGAGAACGTCGGCGCGCACACGACGATGCGTTTCGGGCGCACCGCCGCGGCGAGCCGCCAGATGATGTCGGACGCGCCCGCGCCGCAGACGATAGTATCTTCGGGAATGCCCTGGTCGCGCGCTAGGGCGCGAACGAGGGCGAGGCTTTCCCTATCGGGGTAGGCGTCGATTCGAGAAAGCGCCTTGCAAGCTGCGGCGACGGCGCGCGGCGAGGGGCCTGCCGGATTCACGTTCACCGAGAAGTCAATGAGGTCGGAGGCACCCCCTTCGCAAGCGATGCCGAGCGATTGCGCGCTGCCCCCATGCGTGCGGGCGCGCAGGATTCCCCCGGCAGCCCGGGGCGCGGCGTGGTCTTTCCTCATGCCATCGCCCCCACGGCGAGCACGACCGCCGCGCGCGCGGCGCCGAAGACGACGAGCGCGCATACGGACGCGGCGAGCATGAGCCTTGTCGCCCGGGCGATGTCGCCCCACTCGATTTCGCGGGACGCGTCGCCTATCGTCGGTTTCTCAACAAGCTTGCCGAAATACACCGCGGGTCCTGCCAGGCGCAGCCCGAGCGCGCCCGCGCACGCTGACTCGGTCTGCGCCGCGTTCGGGCTCGCATGGCGACGCCTGTCGCGGCGCCAGATGCGCGCCGCCCCGCGCGCGTCGAGCCCGACGATCGGGCACACGGCGATCATGAGCAGGGCCGATAAGCGCGAGGGGATCCAATTCACCGCATCGTCGAGGCGCGCCGAGGCGCAGCCGAAGTCGATGTAGCGCTCGTTTTTGTAGCCCACCATGCTGTCGAGCGTGTTCACCGCCTTGTACGCCATGCCCAAGGGCGCACCCCCGATCATAAGGTAGAAAAGCGGCGCAATGACACCGTCGCTCGCGTTCTCCGCCACCGTTTCCACGGCGGCGCGCGCGACGCCCTGCTCGTCGAGAACAGACGCGTCACGTCCCACGATGAGCCCGACGGCTTCGCGCGCCGCGACAAGGCCGCCCTTCGAGAACGCGCGGGCAACGGCCAGGCTCTGGCGGCGCAGCTCGCATGCCGCGAGAATCTGATAGCTCGCCCATGCCTCGGCCACGAAGCGCAAGCCGGAGTGAACCATGCCGCAAAGATGCAGGATTCCCCAGGTCAAAAGCCCACACGCAAGCGGAAGCGCCACGGCGAGCACAAGCCCTGCGGCGCGCGTGCCCGCGGACGTTTGCGGGAATGCGCCCCGCAGGCGGCCTTCGGCCCACGTGATCGCGCGCCCCATGGCGACGACGGGATGGGGAAGCCAGCGCGGGTCGCCGAAGGCAAGGTCGGCCGCGAACCCGGCGGCGACGGCAAGAATCGTCATCACCGGGCATCGCCCCCCCAAGCGGGGCGAACGTCGCGAAGGCAGCGCCCATCCCAAGTGGCGGCCCATGCGCCGCCCGGCTCGGTATGCACGTCGAAGTATCCCATTTTCGGGACAGCTAGCTCGGAGAGCAGCGCTTTCACGGTACCCGCGTGAACGACGAAGACGGCGCGCCCACTCCCCTGGGAGCGCTCCGATTTGCACGCCTCCCGAAACGCCGCGATGACGCGGCGGGTGAAATCGCTCTTGCCCTCGCCATGCGGGCAGCGCGTCTCGCACCAGGAGTCTACCCAGGCGCGATAGCGCGCATCCTCTTTAAGCTCGGCGGCGCTTCGCCCCTCGAAGTCGCCGAAATCCATCTCGCGCAGACCGGGGCACGCCATAAGCTCCGCGTTCGGGAAGAGGATGCGCGCCGTCTGGTCGGTGCGGGCCATGCCGCTCGTGATAACACGGAACACGTCACGATCGCACGCGAGGTCGCGCAAAGCGCGCTCGCCCGCACTCGACAGGGGCTCGTCGGTGCCCGCCCCGCTGTAGCGATGGTCTTCCGTGCCCGCCGTGGCACCATGGCGCACGAAGACGACTTCCAAAAGCGCACCCGCGCCCTGCGTCCCTCGAGGTGCATCGGCAAGGTTTCCTTTGATGACCTGGGGAATCCCGCACGTCATGCGCACGACGACGTCGGCGCGCGCAGCGAGCGCGCATCCCAGGCGCCCCGCGCGCTCGCGCCATTGGGCGTCTTCCGCACTCATGGGGACGACCCCCGAGCCGACCAAGGGCAGAATCACTGCGTCGAAGCCGATCAGCCGCTCGAGCGCCCGGTCAGCGTCGAGCGCGCGTACGAGTTCCTCAGCACGGTATGCGACGCGGCCGGCAAAAGCCGCGGGCACGCCGCCCTCCGCAAGCTGCGCCGCGTCGACGAAATCGTCCGCCGCGAACCCGAGTTTTTCGCGTACGAAGGTCCTCTTCCCCGAATGCGCGCCACCTACCACGAGCATCATAGGAGCATGCCCCCCACCACCAGCATGGCAAGCATCGCGAGCTCGGCCCATTGCAGAAACCATCCGGCCAAATCCCCCGTCACCCCGCCGAAGCGGGACAGGGCAACATGGCGGTACCACGCGAGCACCAAAAGCCCCGCCACCGCCATAAAGGCGCCGACGGCCTGAGCGCACGCGACCATCCCTGCAGCCGAAGCCGCAGCGAAAGCGCAAAGCGGCACGACGATCGCCGCGCGCTTCTTCGCAGGCGAGAGCCCCGCGGCCATGCCGTCCGCCCGCGCGGCAGGCCAGCATTCAACGGCGAGTCCCGAAAGCGCGCGGGAGAACACGAGCGAGCACAGAAGCGCGAGGAACGCCCCCGCCGTAAGCGGCAGCACGGTGAACAGGGAAAACTGCAGAATAAGGTACACAACAACACCGATGACCCCGAAGGCGCCCGCCCGCGGATCGTGCATGATCTCGAGCTTTCGCTCGCGCGGGGCCCAACTTGCAAGCGCATCGGAGGTGTCGCAGAGCCCGTCTAGGTGGATGCCTCCCGTCACCGCCACAGGCAGCGCCGCGAGCACGGCCGCGACGATGGTCGCGGGCACGCCGAGCAGGTTCGCCACGTGCCCCCACGCCGTCATGAGGAAGCCTTCCGCAAGGCCCACCAGGGGAAACGCGGCAAGTGCATGGGTTGACCCGAAATCGGTCCAGGCCGATTTCGGGACGGGGATGCGCGAGAACGTTCCGAACGCCGCGCCGATTGCCTCTGCTATCTTCACCTTGTAGGTCCTTCGCCTTTCATCCACACGGGAATCCCGCATACCACTTCGACTGCATGGTCGGCCAGCGCCGCGACGCCCGCGTTCACGCGCGCGAGCGCGCGCCTCCATGCCTCGGTCCCTTCATCGTAGCGCATCCCATCGGCGAACACGTCGACGGTGACCACCACCGTATACGCAGCGGCCTGAGCGAGCCGTTCGATGCCTCCGAGTACCTCGCGCGCCGCAGCGTCGGGGTCACGCGGGGACAAGCCGCCTTCCGCGAAGAGCTCGTTCGCAACCAGGTTGCCCACGTCCTCCAAAAGAAGTGTGCAGCCGCGCGGAAGCCCGGGCGCTGCGGCGCCCACGTCACGCGAGCACTCGAGGGTGGAAAACCCTTTGCCTTCGCGCAGCGCCCGATGGCGCGCGATGCGGCGGGCGCCATCTTCCCCGAAGGGCTCCATCGTTGCCAGGTACACGCGAGGGCCGTCGTGCCCGAGGCACAGGGACTCGGCGTAGGCGCTCTTGCCGCTCGCGGCGGCGCCGATGACGAGCGTCACTGTCATTTCCCGGCCTCGAAATGCTCGTAAGCAGCCATGCCAGTCGCCGTGAACGTCTTCCCATCCCGGTACACGCGCAGCGCCGAATCCAGAAGGGGGAGATACGCCATGGCGCCCGCGCCCTCGCCCAAGTGCATGCCTGCGTCGAGGGGCGCCTTTATGCCGAGCTCGCGAAGGAGCTCCCGGCTTGCGGGTTCGCTTGATGCGTGGGTGCCCACGAGGTAGCCCAAGGCGTTGGGGCACAGGCGCGCCGCGCACAGGGCCGCCGTGCAGGATATGACCCCGTCGAGGAGCGCCGGCGCCTTCGAGACCGCGGCCCCCAGGTAGAAGCCGCACATCGCAGCGATGTCGAAGCCGCCCACCTTCGAGAGCACGTCGATCGGGTCGGCGGGATCGGGCGAGTTCGCGTCGATAGCGCGCTCGACCACGTCGCGCTTGCGCGCGAGCGAGGCGTCCGAGAGCCCCGCGCCGCGCCCGACAAGGCTCCGCGCGTCCGCCCGGATGAGCACTGCGGCCACCGCCGCCGAGGTGGTCGTGTTGCCGATGCCCATCTCGCCCGCGGCGAGAAGGCGCACGCCGGCGCGGGCAAGCCCGCACGCGACGGCGATTCCGACCTCGATCGCGCGCACGGCCCCATCGCGAGACATAGCGGAGCCGTGAGCGATGTTGCCGCTCCCCCGCCGCACGTTCGCGCGCACCATGCGCGCGTCTTCTATGCCCCGGGCCATACCCACGTCGACGGGCACGACCTCGGCACCCGCGAACGCCGCCATGCGGCAGGCGCTCGCGGCCCCCTCGCACATGTTGCGCGCGACGGCTCGCGTCACATCTTGCCCGCTTTGCGACACGCCTTCGGCAACGACCCCGTTGTCGGAGAAGAATACCGCGAGCGCACGGGGAAACTCGGCCACCTCGGCGCTCCCCTGAGCTGCGGCGATACACGCGACGGCGTCTTCAAAGTCGCCCAATCCCCCCAAGGGGTGCGCGATGGAGTCCCACGCGGCGTACGCGGCGGCACGGGCGCACTCGTCTGCGGGCGCGATCCGGGAAAGCGCGGCTTCGAGCACGGCGCCCGGCGCCGACGAGAACGCGCGCTCGACTTCCTCGCGGATGCAGGCAAGCGCGGTTTCGGTTGCTTCAGCCATGCCGTCTCCTCTCTGCGAACGACGCTGCGGCAGACGCGAACGCGCGCGCAACGTCGGGGTTCGCAGGATAGTACACATGCGGGAAGCCCGCCACCAGGGACGGGGTGGTCGTCATGCACGGCCAGCCCTTGTCGCGCCGGGGCTTCTGCGCCCAGAAGTCGCCGCCCGGGCAGGTGGACTGCCAGTAGTGGAACTCGTGCGCGCGGATGCGTGTGCCGCGTGGCCCGTAGAGCCCGTCGCGTTGGGAAGTGAGCTCCACGTACCCGAAATGGGACAGCCTTCCCCCGTTCTCGCTTGCGCCCTCAAGGGCGCCCGCAACAGGCCAGCGCCGCCCCTCGCTATCGGCGATTTCGCGCTGCAGGTACAGAAACCCACCGCATTCGGCGACCGTCGGCATGCCGGATTCCACCGCGCGCCGCACCGCCTCGCGCATCGACACGTTCTCGGAGAGCTGCCGCGCATGGAGCTCCGGGTAGCCGCCCCCCAGATAGAGGGCGCTTGTCCCCCGGGGCAACTCGCTATCACACAGGGGGCTGAAAAAGGCCAGCTCGCAACCCAGGTCCTCGAGCGCGCGCAGATTCTCCTCGTAATAGAACGAGAACGCCTCGTCACGCGCGACGGCGACGATGGGCCGCGCTCCCGCGATCGGCTCCAACCGGTAAGGTTCCTCGCGGATATCGGGTGCCGTCGCCGCTATTTCGAGCAAGCGGTCGACGTCGATGCTCTTTTCCACCAGCTCGGCCATCTTGCCGATGCGCGCGGAGAGCTGCTCGACCTCGTCGGCGGTCACAAGCCCCAGATGCCGGCTTTCGAGCGAGAACGCCTCGTCGGCGGGGATATTCCCCAAAACCGCGACGCCCGTGTGCTTCTCGATCGCAGGCGCCGCGTAGGCGCAGGCAGCGGCGCTCGTCTTGTTCAGCACGACGCCGCGCACGTTCGCACAAGGCAGGAACTCGGCGATGCCGCGGATTACGGCGGCGAGCGATAAAGACGCCCCGCGCCCGTTCACCACTAAAACGACCGGCGTTTCCGTGTCGCGCGCAACCTGATAGCTGCTCGCGTCGGCCACGCCGGGCGCCATGCCGTCGTAGAAGCCCATGACCCCCTCGAGCACCGCGACATCCGCGCCCGCGGCGCCGCGTGCGAGCAGGGCGCGCAGCGTCGGGGCGTCAGTGAAGAAGCCGTCTAAGTTGCCCGAGCACGCACCCACGACGCGGCGATGAAAGAGCGGGTCAATGTAGTCGGGGCCGCATTTGAAGGCTGCGCATGCAAGGCCGCGGCGCGCGAGCGCGCGCAGGAGCGCGCACGTGACGACCGTCTTGCCGCTCCCGCTCGAGGGCGCAGCGACCATGAAGCGCGGGATGGACGTGCTCACCGGGCACCGCCTTCCCCACCTGCGGCGTTGCAGTTAGCAAGCGAGACCACCTCAACGGATGGGTTCCCCTCGACAGAGGGGTCCTCCCCGAAAGGCGACTCAGCAAGCGCGCCGACTTCGGCAAGCTCCTCGGCATCCGCGCTCGCACCGCGCGCACTGACGAGGAACACGGGGTTTTGCGCCTTCATAAGATGGTGCGAGCCTACAGCCTCAGCGCGGGCGGCCGACACCTGGCACGCCTCGAACCCCTTAAAGCGCGAACCCGAGAGGAGCGCGCACGCCTCGGTGAGCGTCTCAACGGTGACGCATGGCACGCACAGGCGAACCTGCGAGTTCTTCTCGAGCGCCGCCTCCACGATGGAGGGAAGCTCGCCCGCGCTCCCGCCGACGAACACGGCGTCGGGGACAGGCAGTTTCGCGAGCGCTTCGGGGGCGACACCGGGGACCGCATGCACGTTGCCGCACCCGAATGCATCCGCGTTCTCTCGGATGAGCCGCACGCCGGCCGCGTTGCGCTCGACCGCCCATACCGACCCCGCTCGCGCGACGAGCGCCGCCTCGATCGACACGCTCCCCGTGCCGGCGCCGACATCCCACACGGTGTCGGTCGCGGTAAGGCGCAGCTTCGCGAGCGCGACGGCGCGCACCTCCTGCTTGGTCATGGGAACGTCGCCGCGGATGAAGAGCTCGTCGGGAATGCCCGAGGAAGCGTACGGCCAGCGGGAGCTCGCGGCGCGGGATGCGCCCGCAGAGTCCGCCGCGAAAGAAGCAGCCGCGGGCGCAGACGCGCCGGCCGGCGCCTCGGAGGCTGCGCTAGAGCCCGCAGGCGACCCGGCGCAGCCTGCGAACTCGATAAGCATCACGTTCAAGTCGTCGAACGTCTGACCTGCGATTTCACTTGCGGTCGCGCAGGTGATGCGCTCGTCGGGGTACGACAGGCGCTCGGCCACCGTCACGCGCGCGTCCCCGAAGCCCGCCTGCACAAGCTCGCCCGAAAGCCGCGAGGGGTCTTCCCCGCCCGACGTGGCGAGGAAGAGCTCACCTGCGCGCTCGGCCTCGGCCACGATGTCGCACGCCACGCCGTGAGCGCTCGCGAAGCGCCAATCCTGCCATGGACGCGCGAGGCGCGCGGCGAGATACGACGCTGAGCTTATGCCGGGAATGACGCGCACGTCCACCCGCGCGTCGCCGGAGAGCGCCTCCACCAGGCGGCGCGCGCCGCTGAACAGCCCCACATCGCCCGTCATCACGACCACGGCGCGCTGCCACGACGCCGCATCGGTGAGAGCGGCGACGATATCCGCCGTCTTCACGAGCTCGCATCTCACCACGTCGGGCGGCACGTCGATGCTGACAAGCGCGCGATGAGCGCCGATGACCACGTCGGCGATGTCGATCGCGTCGAGCGCCGCGCGCGAGAGCAAGTCGGGGTTTCCGGGCCCCGCCCCGATGATCGTTACCTTTCGCATGGAATCTCCCGATACCCGCGCGGCGTGACCATACGGCCGCCTACGCGCTTCGTGTCCGCGTTGCCGACGAACACGGTGGTGAACATGTCGGCGTCGAACTCCCCCAGCTCGGAGAGCTTGCACATGCCCGACTGCTGCCCCTCGCGCCCGATGTTGCGTACCCAGCCGCAGAGCGTGTCGGGGGCCTTCCATTCGAGCATAATCTTCGCCGCGCGCGAGAGCCTGTCGGCGCGCTTTCTGCTGCGCGGGTTGTACAAACAGATGCAGAAGTCGGCGCTCGCCACGGCGGCGAGCCTGCGCTCGATGACCTCCCACGGCGTAAGCAGGTCGGAGAGCGACACGACCGCGAAGTCGTGGGCAAGCGGGGCGCCGAGCACCGCCGACCCGCTCTGAGCCGCGGTGGCCCCGGCGATAACTTCCACGTCTACATCGGGGTAGTCCTCCGCAAGCTCCAGCACGGGGCTCGCCATGCCGTACACGCCCGCGTCACCGCTGCACACGAGCGCCACGGCTTCTCCGCTCTGCGCGCGCGAAAGCGCCAGGCGGCACCGTTCGACCTCGTGCATCATCGGCGTCGCGAGATGCGCCGCGTCGGGCACGGCGGCGAGCGCGAGCTCCACGTATTTCGTGTACCCCACAACGATGTCGGCCGCCTCGAGCGCGCGCCGAGCCGCAATCGTCATGCCGTCGGGGCCGCCCGGACCGATCCCCACCACGAAGAGCTTTCCCATCACCGCTCCTTAAACGAAAGTTCGATAGTTACCTTGGAAAACGCGACGGTCACGCCGCCGTGAGCGAGCTTCGGGAAGATAAGTTTGCCCCCGTCCGCGAGCGCCGCGCGCTCGCACACGTTGTCGACCCCCACCGTCGCGCGCACGAAATCAGATGGCGAAACGCTGCCTTCGACCTGCGACAACTCCTCTGCGGAATACGTCACAAGCGGGATATTGCGCGCGCGACAGAAGGCGAGCAGACCCTCCTCGTGCGCCTTCACGTCGATCGTCGCCGCTTCGCGCACGGCCGAAGGCGAGATACCCGCCTGCCCGCACGCGAGAAGAAACGTCTCCCCGATCGCTTCGGCGCACGCACCGCGACGGCACCCTATGCCCGCAACGATGCAGGGCACGACAAGGCGAAGCGGCTCGGGCGCAGACGTCTGCGCCCGCACGCCCGCCGGCTTCCCCGTCTCACCGGCGGGCACGACCTCGCCCGTTGTCTCCGCCGCGCGAACGGACGCACCTGCATTCGCGCCAGCGAACGGCGACACGACAATATCGGCCCGAGCGCGGTCGGACGCAATGTCAACCCCCTCAGGCAGCTGTCCCGAAATCGGCATGTCGGAATAGAGCGCCACGCGCCCGCCCGAAAGCAGCCGCGCCGACACTCGCTTGATGGCTTCGGGATTCGAAACGGCGAGCCCCGCACAGCGAGCCCACGTATCCACCGCCCACACGCCGCGGACGTCGGTCGCCGTGGTGATGACGGGGATGGCCCCTGCCGCGCGTGCCACAGTTTGCGCAAGCTCGTTCGCACCGCCCAAATGCCCCGACAAAAGCGGGACGGCAAAGCGCCCCGCCTCGTCGATCGCCACAACCGCGGAATCGCTTGCCTTCGAGGCGACATGCGGCGCGATCGCCCGCACGGCGATGCCCGCCGCGCCCACGAACAGAAGCGCGTCCGACGCTTCCCACGCGAGCGCCGTCCATGCGCGCAGGTCGGCCTTCCACTCGCCGAACCCGCGCGAAACGGAAACGTCCCAGCCAGGGTCATCTTCACCTGTCTGCGCGCAATCGGAAAGCGCGTGTGCGATGCGCTCCGCCAACGCATACCCCCTCTCAGTGAACGCTATGCAGGAAACCCTCATCTAGCGCACCACCATCGTCGAGAAGTAGCTGCCCCGATCGGGCACATCGTCGAGCGAGCGGTACACGCGCTCGCCCGGAAGCCCACAGTCCTCTACGAGCTCGGCACCGTCGAAGGCGCCCTCCTCGCGAAGGATGCGCTTCGTGTCCGCAAGCGAGCGGCGCGCCTTCATGACCACCTTCGTCCCCGGCCAGCCGATTGCGCGGCGCACGTCGTCGTAGCCGCCGGGCACGATGTGCAGAGGCGACGACATCTCGGGCGTGAGGTCGCGCTCGAGCGCTGCGGCGACCGCGCAGAAGCTCGGCACGCCGGGAATGGCGCGCGCCTCGAACCCGCAGGCGCGAACGTCGGGCGCTATGCGCTGGAAGGTGGCGTAGATGCTCGGGTCCCCCAGGTTCAGCAGCGCGACGTCGCGGACCGCATCCAGGTGCGCGACAAGCTCGCGAACAAGCGAGGCATGCTCGGCCGTGCGGCGCTCGGCGTCGCGCGTCATCGAGAATCGCACGGGGATCACCGTCTTGCCTGTAAGGTCGACGGCGCCGCGCACGATGTCGAGCGCGACCATGGCCCCGTCCGCCGTCTGCGGTGCGGCGATGACCGGACACGATTCGATTGTGCGGACGGCCTTGATCGTGAGCAGCTCGGGGTCGCCAGGCCCCGTGCCCACCCCGTACAGCACGCCTTTACTCATACGTAGCCCCCAATTCCCCGATAACTGCATCGGCGCCCGACGTGCGGAAAAGCTCTCGGCGCTCGGCGTCGAACACGACCGCGGCGATGTCGCATGCGCCCGCCGCGCGGCGGCGCAACCTGTCATCGATTGCCGCAGCGAGCGAGGCGCGCGCAGCGTCCCCCACGCCGGCGGCCTCGATTACCTCGAGCGCCGCCGTGGTCGTGACCGACGACATGATCTCGCGCACGGTCTTCGTGCCCGCGCCGGCCAAGGCCGCGTGGGCGGCCAGAATCTCCGCGCGGCAGTCGGCGGTACGCGAATGGGTGTCCATGATGCCACCCGCGACCTTCACCAGCTTGCCGATGTGTCCCACAAGAAGGACATTGGTAAATCCCTCGCGAACGCAGCAATCAATCGCATCGCCCACGAAGTTGGAGATGAAGACCACCGGCGCACCGTTTAGGTGGAAATGCCCCGAGATGAACTGTGCGCCGTAGTTGCCGGGCGTGAGCACGACTCCGCGCCGCCCCATAGCCGCATGCTGCCGGATCTCGAGCTCGATGCTGTCGCGCAAGGCAGCGAGGCTGCGCGGCTCGACGATGCCCGTCGTGCCCAGGATGGAGATGCCGTCCTCTATCCCCAGGTGCGGGTTGAAGGTCTTTTCGGCAAGGGCAACACCCTCGGGTACCGAAATCGTCACAGCGATATTTCCAGAAAAGCCGTGCGCGGCGCACACCTCGCGCACCGCCGAAGTGATCATCGCGCGCGGCGTCGCGTTGATGGCGGCCGCCCCCACCGGCTGCTCGAGCCCGGGCAACGTCACGCGCCCCACGCCCACGCCGCCATCGACGGAAACTTCCGATTCGCGCGCGGGCACGCCCTTGCTGCCCGCAGCACCCGTGCCCGACCCCGCATGTTCCACGCGCGCGTACACGAGCACGCCGTCGGTCACATCGGCATCGTCGCCTGCGTCCTTTCGCACGGCGCACTGGGCGCACCCCTCGCCGATACATGCGTCGACCACGTTCGCCTCGACGGGCAGCCCGCCGGGGGCGACGATCGACACGCGGCCGACGGGCTTTCGTGACAAGAGCATCTCGCAGGCCGCCTTCGCCGCGAGCGCGGCGCAGCTCCCCGTGGTGTAGCCGCAGCGCAGGCGGGTCGTCCCGGTATATATGTAGTGCTCGAAGGCCACGCTAGCTGCTCGCCTTCCGATACCCTGTGGCAAACGAAGGGTCGTAAAGCTTGCTGCGCTCGTACGACTCCGCTTGCGCGCCGTTGTGCGCAAGCCCGCCGCGAGCTCCGAGCACGCGGCCCACCACCACGAGCGCCGTGCGGTCGATGCCCTCTCGCGCGCCCGCATCGGCGAGCGTGCCCACTGTGCATCGCACCACGCGCTCCTCAGGCCAGGTCGCCTTGTACACGAGCGCCGCCGGCTCGTCGGAGCTGCGGCCCGCGGCCAAAAGCTCGGCGGAAAGCTCGGCGAGCATACCCGAGCTCAGGAAGATGACCATAGTCGAGCCGCTTTCCGCCATGGTGCGCATGCCCTCGCCCGCGGGCATGGGGGTGCGCCCGGAAAGCCGCGTGATCACGACCGACTGGCTGATTCCCGGCAGCGTGTATTCCTGGCGAAGCGCCGCCGCGGCACCGCAAAAGCTCGACACGCCGGGCACCACCTCGTAGTCCACGCCGCGCGCGTCGAGCGCGTCCATCTGCTCCTGGATGGCGCCGTACAGGCACGGGTCGCCCGTGTGCAGGCGCACCACTTCCTCGCCCCGCGCATCCGCCGCGCACATCACGTCGAGCACTTCCTCCAAGGTCATGTGCGCGCTGTCGTAGACGACGCAGGATTCCTTGCACTCGGCGAGCAGCTCGGGGTTCACAAGGCTCCCCGCCCAAACGACCACGTCGGCCGCGCGCAGAAGACGCGCCCCGCGCAGCGTGATAAGGTCGGCGGCGCCCGAACCTGCGCCAACAATATGAATCATCCGAGCCTTCCCTTCCCGTTTCTCATCGCAACCGTTTACGCCGCCCTTCGCGCAGCAGGCAAGACACGGCGCCCGCAGCGGCAATCGGCGCAAATACGTAGGCAGGAGGCGCAATGCCGCCCGCCCTGGCTTTGACACGCCCACAAACGCCCACTATCATAGTGGTAGTTTCGGCAACGAGCATATGACAATCGAATAAAAGGAAATGACCGGCGCGGCGCCCACACAGCCCGCGCTGGCTTGCGGAGGGAACCAGGTGGGAATCCTGGGCAAGGGACATTGCTGTGTAGGACGCGCGGGCGAACCGCCTCGCGCCCCAAGCCAGACTGCTTCGCCTTTTCCTCACGGCATCGCCGTGGCGTTATCTCCTTGTGAACCCCGAGGAGTGCGCTTCCCTTTCGAATGCAAGAAACAGGCGCGCTATCCCTTTGCGGACGAGCGCGCTTTTCTTTCGCTTGTGCCGATAAGCAACTGTCGCCGGGGGACCGGCAAACCGAGGAAAGGGAAAACCATGTCCGACCAGATGTCACGCCGCGGCTTCATGGGCGCCGCAGCAACCGGAGCCGTCGCGCTCGCCGGATTCGCGCTCGCGGGCTGCTCCAGCACCTCCGCGAGTCCCGAGAAATCGAGCGAAAAGGAGAAGGCCGTGAAGCCGGTCATTCTCGTCACGAGCTTCGGCACGAGCTACAACGACTCGCGCCACATCACCATCGGCGCCATCGAAGACGCTATCCGCGAGAAGTACTGGCAGGACTACGACATCCGCCGCGCCTTCACCGCGCAGATCATCATCGACAAACTGAAGAAGCGCGACGGCATCACGATCGACAACATGACCGAGGCGCTCGACCGCTGCGTGGAAGACGGCGTGAAGGAAATCGTCGTGCAGCCGACGCATCTCATGGCTGGCCTGGAATACGCCGACGTGAAAGACGAGCTCGACAAGTACGCCGACAAGTTCGACAAGATCTCGCTCGGCGACCCGCTGCTCACCTCCGACGACGACTACAAGAAGGTGGCCGCAGCCATTAAGGAGAACATGGCGTCCTTCGACGACGGCAAGACGGCGCTGTGCCTCATGGGCCACGGCACCGAAGCCGATTCCAACGCCGACTATGCCAAGATGCAGGAAGTGTTCAAGAACGAGGGCTTGACGCAGTTCTTCGTCGGCACCGTCGAGGCTGAACCGACCTGCGAGGATGTTATCGCCGCTGCGAGCGCCGCAGGGTACAAGAAGGCCGTGCTCGCGCCGTTCATGGTGGTCGCGGGCGACCACGCGAACAACGACATGGCAGACGAGACCGACCCCGACAGCTGGGCTGCGAAGTTCGTGGCCGCCGGCTTCGAAGTGACGTGCCTGCTCCAGGGTCTGGGACAGAACGCCGCGGTCGACGACATCTACGTCTCGCACGTGGACGACGCCATCGCCAAGCTGTAAACTCGCCGCGCACGGGGGCGCCGGTCGCGTCCCCGTGCAACGGGCATGCGCCTTCCCCGACCGACGGCGCATGCCCGTTGCATTCGCATCCCGCCCGCCCACCGCACGGCGCGGGCGGTAGAAGCGATTGAAAGGAACCCCTCCATGTTGAAGAAAACCCTCGTCTTCGCCCTGTCGGCGGCGCTTCTCGCGTTCTCGATCGCCGGCTGCGCCGGAAATTCAAGCGACAGCGCAAAGGCAAGCAATACCGATTCCCAGGAAAAGACCGAGCAGGCGGCCGATGCGACCGAGGGCGCAAGCGCTGCCCCCATCACCGCCGACAAGGTAGCCGACGGCACCTATCCGATCACCGTAGATTCCAGCTCGAACATGTTCAGGATTGTGGACGCCCAGCTCATCGTGGAAAACGGCTCCATGCACTGCGTGATGACGCTTTCCGGCACGGGCTACGGCAAGCTCTTCATGGGCACGGGCGACGAGGCTGCCGCCGCGAGCGAGGCAGACTTCATCCCCTATGTGGAAAACGGGGAAGGCAAGTACACCTACGACGTGCCCGTTGATGCGCTCGACGAGGACACCGCCTGTGCCGCGTGGAGTATTAGAAAAGAGCAGTGGTACGACCGCACGCTCGTGTTCGAATCCGCCGGCGTCGATCTGCGCGCCGACGCACTGAAGTAACGCCATGCGGTCGATTCTTCCCAAGGGGGAAAACAGGAAGCGCCGCAGCATCGCGGCGCGCGCGATCGCCTGCGTTCTCGTCGCCCTGCTCGCGCTTCCCTTCGCGGGGTGCAGTGCGAGCCCGAACGCGACCGGTGGCACGGCGGGCTCTCAGGAATACACTGTGAATGTCTCGCTTTCCGGCGGGTCAGGGCGCGCAAGCATCGCCTCACCCACCACAATTGTGAAAGATGGCGACACCTACACCGCGACCATCACCTGGTCGAGTTCGAACTACGACAAGATGACCGTCGACGGCGTGGACTACGCGCCCGTAAACGACGGCGGCAACTCCACGTTCGAGATACCCGTCACGCTCGACGAGGACATCGCCGTGTCGGCCGAGACCGTCGCCATGTCGACGCCGCACACCATCGACTACACGATCCACTTCGACTCATCCACCATGAAGGAGAAATCGGGCGACGATGCAAGCGGCGGCTCCCCTGCAGGAACGGCTTCAAGCGCCGCGGCCGACTTCCACAACGCCGATTTGGGCTGCGGCTGGGAGCCGACGGGGGCGCTTCAGCTTGAATACGCCGAGCACTTCACTGTCGACGAGTTCGAAGGCGGTCTGCGGCTTATCTGCGTTTCGAATGGAGAACGTTTCCTCGTGGTGCCGCAAGATGCGAAGGTACCTGATGGGTTGAGCTCCGACATCGCGGTCATAAGGCGCCCCGCCGACAAGGTGTACCTCGTGTCGTCGGCGACGATGTGCCTAGTCGACGCGCTCGATGCGAACGACAATATCATCATGTCGGGCACGAAGGCCGACGACTGCTCGGTCGTGGGCTTCAAAAGCGCACTCGAAAGTGGGGCGATCGCCTACGGCGGCAAGTACAGCGCGCCCGACTACGAGCGAATATCGGCCTCGGGCTGCACGCTCGCCATCGAGAACACCATGATCAACCACACGCCCGATGTGAAGGAAAAGCTGCAGAAGCTCGGGCTCGTCGTGCTCACCGAACAGTCGTCGAGCGAGCCCGAAGCACTCGGGCGCGTTGAGTGGATTAAGCTTTTCGGCGTCCTATTCGACAAGGAAGACGAGGCCGCGCACCTGTTCAACGAGCAGAAGGCCCGCGTCGAGCAAACGTCGGGGCTCGCGTCGTCAGGTAAAACCGTGGCGTATTTCTACATTAACTCGAACGGGGCCGCCGTCACGCGGCGGGCGGGCGACTACGTGGCGCAGATGATCGAGCTTGCAGGCGGCAGCTATGCGCTCGATGACGCGCAGGCGTCGTCGACGTCAGGTTCGTCAGTAACGCTCGAAATGGAGCGCTTCTACGCGACGGCGAAGGATGCCGACATCATCGTCTACAACGGCACCATCGACGAGTCAGTTACCACCTTGAACGACTTCGTAGGCAAAAACGCGCTATTGTCGCAGTTCAAAGCCGTGAAGAACGGCAACGTCTGGGTCACAAGCGCCGACATGTACCAGCAGATGACTTCTACCGCCGACATTATCGACGAGCTGCACGGGGCGTTCACCGGCGATAACGCGAGCGACTTCCATTATCTGAGGAAGCTCGGTTAGCGCCATGAGAAGCCGGCTTTCCATGGCATACGACGAATCGGGGCGCGCCGCGCGGTGTCGCGTCGTGACGGCGCTGCTCGCTGTTGCCCTCATCGTGCTCGTCGGGGCCAACCTGTGCATCGGGAGCGTGCTCGTGCCCGCAGACCACATCCCCGGCATCCTTTCGGGCGGCGCGGCCAATTCCATGGAAAGCCAGGTCATCCGGGAGATTCGCCTGCCGCGCGTGCTTTCAGCCGTGCTTCTCGGCGGGGCACTTTCGCTTTCCGGGTTCCTGCTGCAGACGTTTTTCAACAACCCCATCGCCGACCCGTTCATCTTGGGCGTCTCCTCGGGCGCAAAGTTCGTCGTCGCGCTTACGATGATCGTACTTCTAGGCGCGAACATGGCCATGTCTTCGCCGGCCATGGTGGCCGCAGCGTTTCTGGGCTCGCTTATCACCATCGGCTTCGTGCTCCTCATCGCACGGCGCATAAGTTCCATGGCCATGCTCATCGTGGCGGGCGTCATGGTGGGATACATCTGCTCGGCGGCGACGAACTTCCTCATCGCCTTCGCCGACGACCAGTCCATCGTGAACCTGCACAACTGGTCTTTGGGTAGCTTCTCGGGTTCGAGCTGGGACGACATCGCGGTCATCGCGGTCGTGGTGATCACCGTGAGCGCATGCGTATTCGCGATATCGAAGCCCCTTTCCGCCTTCCAGCTGGGAGAAGCCTACGCGAAAAGCGTCGGCGTGAACGTCGAACGCTTCCGCGTGGTGCTCGTCCTTCTAGCGAGCATGCTCTCCGCCTGCGTGACCGCGTTCGCTGGTCCGGTGTCGTTCGTAGGCATCGCGGTTCCGCATCTCGTGAAGTCGGCGCTAAAGTCGTCGAAGCCCATCCGCGTGATTCCTGCGTGCTTCTTGGGAGGCGCCATCTTCTGCGCGGGCTGCGATTTGATCGCGCGCACGCTGTTCTCTCCCGTCGAGCTTTCCATCAGCGCCGTCACCGCCATCTTCGGCGCTCCGGTGGTTATCGCGCTCATGTTGAAGAAGCGGGTGAGGTAGATGGGGGAATTCGTGCCGCGGCCCAAAACGCTCGGAGGGGACATTCCATGCTTAGACAGTCCTGAGCTCGCACGAAAGCGCCAGAAGGCACTTTCGGCTCGTGCGGAACTGCGCGCGGAACGCCTCCTCCGAGCGGAGCCGAACCTCGAAACTACGGTCGAAACGCAGGCTGACGGAGCGCCGCTTTTCCACATAAGCGACCTGTCGGCGGGCTACGACAAGAAGGTCGTAGTCGAAGGCGTCGATCTGGAGGTTCGCGCGGGCGACGTCGTGGCGCTCATCGGGCCGAACGGCTCGGGCAAGTCGACCATCTTGAAAACCATCACACGCCATCTGGCACCGCTTGCCGGCGCAGTCGAGCTCGACGGGCGGGAGATTTCCCGATGGAAGACGGCGGAGTTTGCAAGGAACCTTGCCGTTATGCTGACAGATCGCCCCCGGACCGAGCTCCTCACCTGCCGCGATGTCGTAGAGGCGGGAAGGCACCCCTACACCGGGCGAATGGGCACACTCTCGCCCGACGACCATAGTCGGGTCGACGAGGCCATGAAAACCGCACATGTGGAAGAGCTCGCCGAGCGCGACTTCATGCAGATAAGCGACGGGCAACGCCAGCGCGTCATGCTCGCACGCGCCATCGCGCAGGATCCGCGCGTGCTCGTGCTCGACGAGCCCACGTCATATCTCGATATCCGCTACCAGATCGACCTGCTGCGAATACTTCGCCACCTTGCGAAATCGCGGAATGTGGCTGTCATCATGTCCATCCACGAACTCGAGCTCGCGCAGAAAAGCGCCGACAAGGTGATTTGCGTGAAGGACGGCCGGGTCTTCCGCGCCGGCGCACCCGAGGACATATTCACGCGCGAGACGATTGGCGAGCTCTACGGCCTTCAACATGGCACCTTCAACGAGCGCTTCGGCAGCGTGGAAATTGGACGCCCGCACGGCGATGCGCACACGTTCGTCATCGCCGGCGCAGGTACGGGGTCGGCTGTGTTTCGCCAGCTCATCCGGCAGGGCAAGGCGTTCTACACGGGCGTTCTGCACGAAGGGGACATCGACTGCGAGCTCGCGCGCGACCTGGCGGCGGAATGCGTGGCCGAGCGCGCCTTCGAGCCGATCGGGGATAGAACCATAGCCCGCGCCAAAGAGCTCCTCGTCCACTGCGCGCGCCTTATCGTGTGTCCCGCCGCCTTCGGCACCATAAACGCCCGCAACGCAGAGCTCGTCGAGTTCGCACGCTCGCACGGTATCGAGGTCATGCGAGCGTGCGAAGGCGCATCGGAGGATTCCCAATTGGGGTGGAAAGGATAAACTGGACTTTCTTTTAAGGATCCTCAGGCTACAGCTCCTACGCCGGCGAGGTCTACAAGGCGCCGGAGAACCTCGTAAACAGGAATTTCCACGCCGACGAGCCCAACCTGCTGTGGCTCACCGACATCACCGAGTTCAGGCTCCCGGGCGGCGAGAAGGTCTACCTGAGCCCGGTCATCGACTGCTTCGGCGGGATGCTCGTCGCCTGATCGATCGGGCTGCACCCCGACAAGCGCCTCACGAACTCGAGCCTGCGCCTAATCCAAGCGAGATTCCAGACTCGACAGGCCATTGAGAGTCAGGTCGTTGGCGACCTCCGAGACGCGCTCGATAGGAACCGAGCCGTCAGACAGCGCCCATGTGCGATAGATTCCGATAATACCCGACAGCAAAAACGCCAGATAGTAGTCGAACATCTCGTCCTTGAGACCTTGGGGCAGCAGATCGCGCTCGGCAATCTCATGCTCGAGCGGCACGCGCAAACGCGTCATAAAATCGTCGAGCGGGATGTTTTCAATCAGCTGGCGATTGAGCACGAGGTTATTGCAAAGTGCCTCGTTGATGGTCTTAAAGAAGGTAGCCGCCGCTCCAAGGGCGCGCTCGTTGGGGTCACTGCCCATAGTGGAAAGCGTCTTTTCGACCGAGTCGACGATCATCTCGACCACATCGGCGGCGATGGCATCGAGCAGGCCGTCGACCGTGCCAAAGTGCACGTAGAAGGTCTTGCGATCGACATTTGCCTCACGCGCGATGGCACTCACGGTAATATCGGCAAGCGGTTTATCCATCAGCAGGCGCTCAAACGCAGAAAGGATGGCATTGCGGCTGCGAACGATGCGGCGGTCGAGGCGCGGTTTGCTGGTGTCCATGGACGTGTCCCTTCGGAATGTGAGCATTCATCAACAGATGAGAGTTAATCTACGTAAGAGGATTATCCCCCATCCGGCACAAAAAAGCCCGGCAACATGAAGAACGCACGACCAACTGTTACGCCTTAGGGAGCTTCTTTTTGTTCAAAGCAGCCGGGGACACACGAATGCCGTCACCTGTCTGGCGCACATAGGCCTTATGCGAGGGTTTGGCGGCCCCAGAAGCCTTCTGAGCATGCTGATTGGGATCCACGGTAACCGCATTCACAGGATGGGGCTTTGCAGGCTTAGAGGACGTCTGAGGCGATCGTCCGAGCTTGCGCATCGCGCGATCCCAGCGTGAGTGGATACTCTCGTTGTGAGCGCTCTTAAGACCCAGCAGGGGCGCGGCCAAAATCGTCGGCGCGATAAACGTAATGAGGCGCCACAGCAGATAACCGGCGGTCGACGCCGACCCAAAGAAATGACCCAGGAACAGCGCGAAGCCACCCTCGGCACCGCCGGTGCCACCGGGCAGGGGAACAGCAGAGCTCAGGAGCTGAACAAAGGCGCTCGCGGCCATGACCGAGAAAAAGTCGACTTCGTGGTGGCCAAAGGCAAGCATCAGGAAATACGGCACGAGGTAGAAAAACGCGAGCTGCAACATGGTGATGACCACCGTGAGCAGCATGGACGAAAAGTGGCCGGCTGAAAGCTTGAACTTCTCGGAGAAAGAGTAGATTTCGCCGTCGACAAACGTACGCCAGCCCTCAATCTTGGTGGCCGAGACGCCCATTCGCTCGAGCCAATTGATGATGCAGTGCGCGACGCGCGTGACGGTCTTGGGCATGAGCGCGACGGCAAAGATGCCAAGCAGAATGCAACAGTGACCGCCAAAGCTAAAGACGCACAGCAGCGTCATGTCGCCATAGCGCTCGGCGAAAAACGGCATTCGGGCAAGCAGCAGAATGGCGCCCCAGGCAACGAGGCCAAACTGATACACGATAAAGCGCGTGAACTGCGTGGCACCGGCCTCGCCGACATTTTGGCCTGCCTTGGTCAGGCGGTAGATCTGGGCGGGCGTAGAGCCCATCATCATGGGCGTCAGGTTGCCAAAGAAGATACCGCTCGCCTCGACCGAGATCAGGTCGCGAATGCCGACGGGCGAATTGGGATCGAGCCAGACGGCGATCGCATAGGCGACGATGCCAAAGAACAGGTACAGGAACATGCAAAAGCATGCAGCAACGAGCCACGGCGCCTGAACGCTCGACATAGCGGCCCAGAACTGTCCCATCTGACCGGTCACAATCAGATAAACGATATAGCCAACCAGCACGACGCCGATAAAAATGGCACCGCGGCGTGCACCCTTGTTGTCATCGCCGCCCGAGGCCTCAACCTCGACCTGGGGCTTAGATGTATGCTGAGAGGACTCCGTCATGAGGCTCCTTCTGACCGTCCAAATATCTTGCATATTGTACCCGCAAGGGCCACAAGCAGAACGTAAAGCTATGGGCCAAATGGGAATTGCAGATGGTTTGCTCGGAAATAAAAAACCCGGGCTTCCGTGGGAAGTCCGGGTCTCAGATTCATGGTAGCCCGTACCAGATTCGAACTGGTGATCTCCGCCTTGAGAGGGCGGCGTCCTAAACCGCTAGACGAACGGGCCATAAGCCTCAGCAGAAAAGAAGTGGTAGCCCGTACCAGATTCGAACTGGTGATCTCCGCCTTGAGAGGGCGGCGTCCTAAACCGCTAGACGAACGGGCCACATGACATCTGCACTGCCGTGCTGCGAGGAAATATATTACGGGACAAAAAACATCAGCGCAAGAAGAAATTCCAAATTGCCGAAAAAATTGTCGGCAGGTTATGGAACGCGCAGGTCAACTGGTTAGCTAGTTCAAGTTGAGATGAGCCAGGAGGGCTTCGCGGTTGTTGGGGATGTTGTCCTCGATCACGGCGTCGAGGGCAGCGTTGAGAAGCTGCCCCAGCTCCGGCCCCGGCTTGACGCCGGCGCGGATCAGATCGCCACCATTGATGGCAAGCATCTTGAGCGTATAGGGCTCCCCCGCCTGCAGCAGATCGTGGGCGAGCGTACGCATCTCCTCGATCGTCTCGACGTAATAGAAGCACGAGGGCGCCTTGCCGAGCGTGTCGGCACGCTTAAGGTCCATGAGCTCGTCCATCAGACGCGGCGTATCGACACCCTCGCCCGAAAGCGCGCGCATCATATTGAGCAGGCAGGAGCGCTCGGGGCGCAGCGGCTTGTCATGGTATTTGATCAGCAGGCACACATCGCGCACCAAATCGTGCGAGAGCGCTAGGCGATCCATGATGACACGCGCCTTCTTGGCGCCGAGCTCGGGATGACCATAGAAGTGTCCGCTGCCGTCGTGATCGACCGTAAAGCACTCGGGTTTGGAAACGTCGTGCAAAAACGCCGCCCACATAAGGCTCGACGAGGGCGCGACGCCGTCGCACAGCGCCAGCTCCCCTGCCACCGTCAGCACGCGGGCGATATGCTCGTAGACGTTAAACGCATGATAGACACTGCGCTGATCAAACCCGCGAGCGGACGCGAGCTCGGGCACGGCGGCGCAAACAAGCTCGGGGTAGCGCAGCATCGCGTCTCCCCCGTGGCCCGTCGAAAGGATGCCCTCGAGCTCAATGCCCACGCGCTCGCGCGCCACAGCATCGAGCAGCGGCGCGCACTCGGCAAGTGCCTGTTTGGTCCTAGGCTCGATCATAAAATCCAGACGGCAGGCAAAACGCACCGCGCGCAGCATGCGAAGCGCGTCCTCGTTAAAACGACGCTTGGGATCTCCAACAGCGCGGATGAGCTTACGCTTCAGGTCGCCCTGGCCATCGTAGCGGTCGACAAGACCGCGCTCGGGATGCCAGGCCATAGCGTTAACGGTAAAGTCACGACGCGCCAGATCGTCCTCAAGCGACGCCGCACGCTCCACGCTCTGGGGATGACGACCGTCGGTATAAAAACCATCCAGGCGGTACGTGGTGACCTCAATACGCTCGCCATCGCAAATAGCCGTGATGCCGCCAAATTTGATGCCCGACTCAACCACGGCAATATCAGCCGCCTCGAGCGCCGCTTTGGACTCCTGCCACAGGCCGCTGCAGCACATGTCAACATCGTGGCTGGGGCGCCCCATCAGGGCATCACGGACCCAACCGCCCACGTACCAAGCCTCAAGACCGGCTGCCTCAAGCGCACGCAGGACACGGATGGAGGCATCGGTCGGCTTCGTACCGTTAAGCGAAACATTGCACATGCCTATGACCTCCTGCGACTATCAATTTGGTTATCGATTGCATCTGCAAGAAGTCTAGCAAGAAACGGCCTCTACTGCACAAGCAAGTCCGATAAACAAAAATGCATCCGTCCTGGTCTAAGACGGATGCGAATTAATCGAATTATTCAGGCAAGGTGCCGGAACTAGCAGACCTGACGAATGGCGATACCCTTCTGATACTCATCGACCTTGGCAAAGTCGCCCAGACCAGGGCACTCGACCACGTTGGCGCCGGTGGCCATCGAGAGGCGCAGGGCGTCCTCGACGCGCTCGGGGGCGTCGTGCCACACGGACAGGAAGGCGGCCAGCGAAGAGTCACCGGCGCAGACGGTCGACAGCAGCTTGACCTCAAAGGTACGGTTGGCAAACCAGATGTGCTCGCCGTTAGAGAAGTACGCTCCAGCGCCACCCAGGGTCAGCAGCACGTTCTTGGCGCCCTTGGCATGAAGCTCGGCCATAGCGCCCTTGACGGACTCGTCGTCGCCACCGCTCACCTTAATGCCAAAGATGTCGAGCAGCTCGTCGTCGTTGGGCTTAATGAGCAACGGCTCCATAGCAATGAGGTCGGCCAGCTGATGGCTCGAGATATCGAGCACGAACTCGGCGCCTTTCGCCTTCACTCGACGCAGGACCTCGGCAAGGAAGCCCTCGGAGGTGTTGGGGGGCAGCGAGCCGCTAATGACCAGGCAGGTCATGTCGTCAAGCGAATCGATGAGCTCAAACATCTCTTGCTCGTTGGCTTCGTTAATGGCGGCACCGGCATTAACCATGTTGTACTCGGTGTCGGGACCGGCGTTGAGGAACACGTTGACACGCGTGATACCGTCAGTCCACACGGGCTTGACGGGCACGCCCAGGGCCTCGGCGCCCTTAACGATGAACTCGCCCGAGAAGCCGGCGAAGAAGCCCAGGATCGTGGTGTCGACGCCGTAGTGGTCGAGCGTAAACGAGACGTTGAGACCCTTGCCGTTGGGGGTGTAGACCGCGTTACGGGTGCGCGTAACGGTATTGGCGGACAGGCCATCGCAGGAGATGTTGTAGTCAATGGCGGGATTTGCAGTGAGCGTGTAAATCATGAATGTTCCTTTCACGAAGCAACGTGTTAATGAAAGTATATTCCACGCTTCGGCAAAAGGCTACAACAACTCGGCGAACGGTGTGGAAGCGGTGAAGGGCGGTTTCATCTCACTTTTCCAACGAAAAAACGGCGCCCCGATCAAAACCGGGACGCCGCATGCGCACGAATATGTCGCGTTTCGCTTACTTGCGATCGAGCTTACGGACGGCAACGCGCTTGCTGTACTCGTCAACGTGACCGAAGTCGCCGATGCCGACGGACTCAGCGACGTTGGCGCCGGTGGCCATAGCGAGCTTCATGGCCTCCTCGACGTTGTCGCGATCCCTGTACCACTTGTGCAGGAACGCAGCGAGGGTGCAGTCGCCGGCGCAGACGGAAGAAACCAGCTTGATGTTGAACTCACGCTTGGCGTACCAGATGTCCTCGCCGTTGGAGAAGTAAGCGTCGCCACGGCTACCACGGGTGAGCAGCACGTTCTGGACGCCGGCCTCGTGAGCCAGCTTCATGGCAACTCGGACCTCGTCGTCGGTGTCGACCGGCACGCCGAAGATGGCCTTCATCTCATGATGGTTCGGCTTGATGAGCAGCGGCTTCTTGTGAGCGAGCTCCTTGAGCTTGTCGGAAGAAAGGTCCAGGACGACGTCGGCGCCACGGGCCTGAGCGTGCTCCATGACCTGAGCCAGGAAGTCGGGCGTAGCTTTGGGAGGCACGGAGCCAGAGACGATCAGGCACTCAAGATCGCCCGCGGTGTCCAGGATGTTGTAGAGCTCCTCCTGGTGCTGCGGCGTAATAGGAGCACCGGGGTTGAGGATGCCGTACTCGTGATGGCCATCGTTGACGTAGGTGTTGATACGCGTGATGCCGTCGGTCCAGACCGGGCGGCACAGGCAACCCAGGTTCATGACTTCCTCGACGATGAACTTGCCCGTGAAGCCGGCGAAGAAGCCGAGCGCGACAGTGTCGACGCCCATCTTCTTAAAGGCGAAGGACACGTCGAGGCCCTTGCCGTTGGCGGTGTAGCTGGCCGAGCCGGTGCGGACGTTCTCGTCGGGCTCGAGCGGAGAGCTCGAAACCGTCATGTCGACAGCCGGGTTAGCGGTTAGCGTGTAGAACATTTACAGTACCCCCTGTATATGTGAGGGCCGCGTGGCCGGCCCATTCCAACCACGCGGTTACCTCTGATACCAAATTAGCGAGCTGCGGACTCGAGCAGTGCCTTGACCTCGGCGGCGGTGTTGCAGGCGAGCGCCTTCTCGGCGAGCTCGTCGCACTCGGCCTTGGTCCACTGGCTGATGGTCTTGCGGGCGCGCAGGATGGACGGAGCGCTCATCGAGAACTCCTCCAGGCCCCAGCTGATCAGCAGCGGCTCAAGCAGCGGATCGGCAGCGGCCTCGCCGCACATACCGACCATGATGCCGGCCTTCACGCCGCTCTCGATGATGTTCTTGAGCGAGCGGAGCACGGCGGGATAGTACACCTGGTACAGGTTGGAAATGGTGTCGTTGCCACGGTCGGCGCACATGGTGTAGCCGATCAGGTCGTTGGTGCCGATGGAGAAGAAGTCGGCCACCTCGGCCAGGCGGTCAGCGAGCAGCGAAGCGGCAGGCGTCTCGACCATGATGCCGACCTCGATGTTCTCGTTGAACTTGCGGCCCTCTTCGGTCAGCTCAGCCTTGCACTGCTCGACGAGCTCCTTGACGGCCACGACCTCCTCGACGCAGGTGACGAGCGGGATCATGATCTTGACGTCACCAAAGGCGCTGGCGCGCAGAAGGGCGCGGAGCTGGACCTTGTACTGATCGGGGTTGGCCAGGCAGTAACGCACGGCGCGGAAGCCCATGAAGGGGTTGTCTTCCTTGACCATGTGCAGGTACGGAATCTCCTTGTCGCCGCCCACGTCGAGCGTACGGATGATGACCGGAGCGCCCTTGAGCGCGCTGGCGACCTTGCGGTAGGCGTTGAACTGCTCCTCCTCGGAAGGAAGCTCAGCGGAGTCCATGAACAGGAACTCGGAGCGGAACAGACCGATGGCCTCGGCATCGTGATCGAGCGCGTTGGGCACGTCATCGGGGTTACCGATGTTGCAGGCGATGATCTTCTTGATGCCGTCGGCAGTCACAGAAGGCTTGCCGCGGAAGGCCTCGAGGGCTGCCTTCTCGGCAGCGAAGGCCTCGGCCTTGGCGGTGTAGGCAGCGAGCGTCTCCTCGTCGGGATCGGCCTCGACAACACCCTTGCCACCGTCGACAACGACGGTCATGCCGTTGCGAAGGGCGGTGCAGCTGTTAGAGACCGAAAGGACGGCCGGAATCTCGAGGGCGCGCGCGATGATCGCGGAGTGCGACGTGCGGCCACCGGTCTCGGTGACGATACCGGCAACGTGGGCCTTATCGATCGTGGCGGTCATGGACGGCGTAAGGTCGTGCACGACAACGACGGTGTTCTCGGGCAGGACGGAGAGGTCGACGACCTCCTTGCCCAGCAGCTCGGCCAGAATACCGGTGCGGATGTCGGCGATGTCGGCCGCGCGCAGACGGAACATCTCGTCGTCCATGGACAGGAACATGTTCTCGAACATGGTCGAGGTGTCCATGAGCGCCTGCTCGGCGCAGGTGCCGCCGTCGATGGCGGCGTTGATGGCGTCGGTCATGCCCGGGTCCTGAGCCAGGACAATGTGTCCGCTCATGATCTCGGCCTCGGCCTCGCCCACCGTCTCCTTCATGTGGTCGGCCTGAGCCTGGGTCTTCTCGCAGAAGACCGAAAGAGCGGTCTGATAGCGCTCCTTCTCTGCTGCCGAATCAGCGACCTCGTGCGGTTCAAACGTCAAGTCGGGATCGACGGCGACCATGACGGTGCCGATTCCGATGCCCTCGGATGCGTTGACTCCCTGATACATTCCCATTCCTCTCTCCGTGCCATGTGATAAAGCGTTTTGCCATATCCATGACAAAAGAGCGCAGCTACCTTGATGCAGGTCACTGCGCCCCCAAGTATGAACTTAATTGTTCAACATGCGACCCGTTTGAGTTCTACTCGCCAAGACCGCTCTTGATGAGCTCGATGGCAGCAGCCAGAGCCTCGGCCTCGTCGGCGCCGTCGCACTTGACCTCGACCTCGGTACCGCAGGGGATACCAGCAGCCATGAGGGCCATCGGGGACTTGCCGTTGACCTCCTTCTCGGGGGTGACGACCGTCACGTCGCAGGCGTACTTGCCCATGGTGGAGGCGAAGAGGCCAGCCGGACGCATGTGAAGACCCTGCGGATTGACGAGGGTAGCCTTCTCAGAAACCATAATTGACTCCTTTTTGTGTTTAACCCCTGTCGTGTATGCGGCAGGAGTCAGATTCACGACGTTGTTTATATTAACTCACATCAAACGGTTTTTCATTGTGTTTCGCACGAATTGTTGGACAGATGTGTTTGTCGTCCGCTTGCTCGCCCACAGGGGGCCGGGCGCGGGCTGTGAGATTTCCTGCTCTACAGTCCTGCTCGCACGAAGAGCACATTAAGTGCTCTTCGGCTCGTGCGGAACTCGCGATAAATCTCACAGCCCGCGCCCGGCCCCCTGTGGGCGAGCAAGCTGCGGAAACTCGGTCGGTCCAGAGCAATATCGTGCGAACGGAATTCTGGCTAATTTTTTGTTCGCCTGGTTGATCTAGTTGATGGAGCCTATCTATACCCTCTTGTGGACTGAGGAGTGTCCCAAACTGCCGGCAGAAAAGGAACGTCCCTAAGTGCCAAGTTGAGATGAAAAAGGCGGAGGCCCTGGTGAGGGTCTCCGCCTTTTTACAGGGGGCGATATTAATCGCTGACTGCTGGATTAGACCAGGCGGGCGTTGATCGTCTTGGCGATCTCGGCGGCGTCGGTGGAACCCTTGACAGTGGCACGGAAGTCCTCGTCCATGAGTGCCTCGGCGACCTTGGACAGGATCTTGAGGTGTGTGGTGCCAGCCTGAGCACCCGGGATGAGCAGGGCGATGGCCACGTTGACGGGAGCGCCGTCCATGGTGTCCCAACCGGTCACGCCGGACTCGTCCTTGACGACGATGACGGCAGCCTCGGTAATAGCGTCGGACTTGGCATGCGGGATGGCGAAGCCCTCCATCATGCCCGTGGTGCCCTCGGCCTCGCGGGCCAGGAAGGCGTTCATCACGGCGTCGGCGTCGCCGGCGATACCGGCCTTGACAGCCTGGTTGGAGACAAAGCTCAGGGCCTCGTCACGAGAAGCGAAGTCCTCGGCGACAAAGACGTTCTCGACCTTCACGAAGTCGGCAGCCTCGGCCTTGGGAGCCTCGACAGCAGCGGCCTTGGGGGCCTCAACCGGCTTGGCTGCAGGGGCAGCCTTCTGGTTCTTCTCGAAGTCGAACTTCTTGAAGGCCACGAACAAGATTCCACCGACCACAGCACCGATGAGGATCGCGAGGACCCACAGCGGACCGTTCTCGACAACGGGCAGGACCAGGAAGCCGCCGTGAGGCGCCGGATCATGAACGTTGAACATAATGGTCAGGATCGAGGCGATGGAAGAACCGAGCATCATGATGGGCATGACGGGCCAGATGTTCTTGGTCATGAACGGAATGGCGCCCTCGGTGATGTGGGTGCAACCAAGGATGAGGTTGACGACACCGGCGTCGTGATCCTCCTGGCTGAAGTACTTCTTGCCGACGACGACGGCGAAGGTGGTGATCAGCGGCGGAACGATGCAGGCGGCGGAAACGGCAGCCATGAAGTTGGTGCCGAAGTTGTAGGTCTCGGTGCCAACACCGGCGGCCAGGGCCTCGGTGAGCATAGCCGTACCGGTGACGTAAGCAGCCTTGTTAACCGGGCCACCCATGTCAAAGGCGCACATGCAGCCGATAGCAAGACCCAGGACAACGGCGCCAGAGGCAGACAGACCCTTGAGGAAGTCCATCATGGCGGTGTTGATGGCAGCCATGGGGCCGGAGATGCCGAGCATGACCAGACCGACGATGGCAGTCGAGAACAGCGGGTACAGGAAGATAGCCTTGAGGCCGTCCAGGTTCTTGGGCAGACCGGCAAAGACCTTCTCGAGCAGCAGGATGACATAGCCAGCGAGGAAGCCGCCGACGATGCCGCCCAGGAAGCCGAAGCCCACACCGGCGCCACCGGCGTCGATCATGCCGGTATCGGCGTTAACGGGCAGACCCTGGATGGCGATCATGCCGGCAACAAAGCCGGGGACGAGCGCCGGGCGCTTGCCGATGGACTCGGCGATGTAGGCGGAAAGCACCGGAACCATGAGGTTCATGGCGATACCGCCGATAATCTTGAGCATAGCGGCGAAGCTGTTGTAGTCGGCAGCCGTCGAATCGAAGGACGTGATGCCCCACAGGAACGAAACGGCGGTCAGAACACCACCGGCGACGACGAAGACCAGCATGTGGCTGACGCCATTCATGAGGTGCTTGTAGATGACATGGCCGATGGACTCCTTCTCCTCGACCTCGTCCTCGACATCGGCGGCAGCGGCAACCGTATCGTCGCCCTTGGCGGCGAGCGCGCGGTCAATCAGCTTTCCGGCGGCCTCGACGGACAGGGCCTTGGAAACACCGACGGAAACCATGGGCTTACCGGCGAAACGCTCAGCCTGGACATCCTTATCGGCTGCGACGACAACGGCCTTGGCACCAGCGATCTCGCTCTTGGTGAGCTCGTTCTCGACACCGACCTGGCCATGGGTCTCGACCTTAATGGTCAGACCGCGCTCGGCAGCTGCCTTCTCCAGCGCCTCCTTCGCCATGAAGGTGTGCGCGATACCGGTCGGGCAACCGGTGGCGGCGATGATGTCAAACTTAGCCATGTGTCCCTCCTTCTTGAGTACTGCGCCCGCAGGCGCTCCCCTACACGCGCGTCCTTGCGCGCTTTTCCACAACTGAAAGATACCAACCCAGCGCTTTCGCGGAAAGGAAAATGTCCCAATTCTCCGGTGAAAGGTTCTTTCATAACCGTAAACGGTAGGTGAAAGTTTACCATCAACACTTGAAACGGCAAGGTGTATCTTGTAATTGAAAATGCCCGTATACTATGGCATTGAAAAACGAGTCCAATTTTCATGCCAACCAGGAGCCATCCATGACCGATAGCAGCAAGAGCGCGCTCTCCCTTATTAGCACTCATCAGGGATATAGTGGATCCGAGCAGCGCATTGTCGACTATATATTGGAGCACCAGTCCGAGGCGCCGCGCCTGACGGCCGCACAGCTCTCACGAGCCGCCGCCACGTCCGAGGCGACGGTTTCGCGCTTTTGCCGCAAGCTGGGCTTTGGCAGCTTCCGCAGCTTTCAGTTTTCGCTGGCACGCGACTTGGAGAGTCAGCGCAACGAGGGCCTGACCGACGAGGTCTCGCTCGACAACATGGAGCAGAGCCTTAAAAATATCTTGGCTGCCAAGGTCAGCGAGCTTAACGCGACCATCGACGGGATTGACCACGATACGCTAACGGCCGTTGTACACGCGTTAAAGAATGCGGGCGTTATTGAGTTTGCGGCCGTAGGCAACACCAACGCCGTTGCGCTCGACGCGACGTTTAAGTTTTCGCAGCTGGGCCTTCGCTGCATGGCAAGCACCATCAGCGAGACCTCGATTGGTTTCGCGCTCACGTTGCGCCCCGGCGACGTTATCGTGCTGATCTCGAACTCCGGCAAGTCGCGCCGTCTGAATCGCATGGCAAAAGCGGCTCGCGACTGCGGTGCCACCGTGGTCGTCATCAGCAGTGACAGCAAGTCTCCACTTGCGCGCCTAGCCGACTACACCTTTAATACCGTCAATCACGAGGCGCTGCTGACAACGGGCGACTTCGCGTTCTCCAAGATGAGCGCCACGATGATCATCGAGGTCATCTACAACTTCCTGCTGCCCGAAATCGAGGACGCCCGAGAGCACATCAGCTACTACGAGGAGCTCATTCAACCGGATAAGGTCGTAGAGTAGGTTTTAGCGGGGGACGTTATGTGCCGTTCCCACAAAACTATGCCGGTTTACTACGATGAAATCGGAACATGCAATCACATCGCATTGTTAAAGAAAACCGCAGGCTTTCTACCTGCGGTTTTCTTTTTGCAATTTTAGCCGTGCTCGAGCTATGCCGATTCATCGTAGTAAACCGACATAGTTTTTTGACGGTCGGGCCAGACGGACAAGTAGCGAGGCAAGAATTACTGATATTTTGCCCCCCAACACCACCGGGTCGTTCTAACCTCGAGCATCTTCCAGCATCTGTCTGGCGTGCGCCAGGCTTGCCTCCGATTGATCGCCGCTCAGCATTCGAGCGATCTCTGCGGTACGGGCGTCCCCAGTCACCTCGTCCAGATGCGTCTGAGGAACGTCGCCTGGCTCCTTGCTGACCACGTAATGCTTGTCGGCCATGACCGCAACCTGCGCCAGGTGGGTTACGACGATGACCTGATGCGTGGCGGCAAGATCGGCCAGCACGCCAGCAAGAGCACGAGCCGTGGAACCACCGACACCGGCATCGACCTCGTCAAATACCAGCGTGTCGACGCCGTCCGCATTACCGAGGACAACCTTGCTCGCCAACATAACGCGGCTCAGTTCGCCGCCCGACGCAATGCGGCGCAAGGGACGCGGCGTCAATCCGGCGCCGCTGCGATACAAAAGCTCGTAGCTCGAAGGCCCCGCCGGCGTCCACTCGGCACGCGGAAGATCACGCGACTCCCAAACCAGCTCAGCGCCGCCCATCTCGAGGCGTGCCATCTGACGACCCACCTCGTGGCAAAAACGCGGGGCTGCCGTATTGCGCGCGCGCTTAAGCGCCTTGGCGGCGGCGAACAGTTCGTGCTCCGCCGCGCCGAGTGCCTCGCGTGCCTTCCTAATCTGCTCGTCACCATCGTCCACCAGCGATAACAACTCCCGCGAGCGGTCACGCATGGCAAATACATCGTCCATGGTGGGACCCCACTGACGCAGCAGGCCCTTGAGGTCGGAATACCGCTCGCGCATGCGAGCGAGCTCGCGAGGATCGAACGCAACGCCATCGCGATAAGCACGCAGCTCGTTGGCCCAATCCTCGAGTGAGATGCAGGCATCCGAAAGTGCGTCGGCGATGACACCCAGTTTGCGATCGACGGTAGCCATGCGCGACAGTTCTGCCACGGCGCCGTTCACGGCATCGAGCGCTCCCCCTTCGGCAGCAAGCGATGCATGGGCATCGTTAGCTGTGGCAACCAGTACCTCGGCATGTTCGGAGCGCGGCAGCAGCTCCTCGAGCTCCTCATACTCACCCGGCTTGGGGTCGACCTCGGCGATACGCTCCAGGGCGAAGCGCGCCTCCTCGACGCGACTCCCCTGCGCACGCGACGCCTCCTCTACGCGACGGACCTCCTTGACAGCCGCACGCGACGCCTTAAGGCAGGCACGGTACTTTTCCAGCGCCTCGAGCGCAGAGCGACCAGCGCAGGCATCGACCATAGCAACATGATGCGCCGGATCGAGCAAGCGCTGATGCTCGTGCTGGCCGCAAAGATCCATCATCACGCCGACGCGCTCGGAAAGCTCGCGCACGCTGGCGATGCGGCCGTCAATCTTGACGCGGCTGCGGCCCTCGGCAGAAAGGCTGCGCTGCACGGTGAAGCCCTCCGCGTCGTGCGGGCCATCGAACAGGCGAGCCTCGACGCTCGCAAGCGCCTCGCCCTCGCGCACGGTCGACGAATCGGCACGCTCGCCCAAAATAAGCTTAAGCGCCGAGAGCAGCGCGGTCTTGCCGGCGCCAGTCTCGCCAGTCAAAACCGTTAGGCCTGTGCTGGGCACCAGCGTCGCCTCGCGAATGAGTGCAATGTTTGAAACCTGCAGCTCATCGATCATGACGAACTCCGTAGAATACGCGACTCACCGAGTTATAGAAGCTTTCGGGGCCATAGTCGAGCAACAGCACATCGCCGGGACCGCGACGCACGGCCACGCTCTCGACCGTGCCGTCGCAGGTAATAAACTGTCCGTCGATAGCGATGGCAGGCACACTCGGCCGGTCGTCAGACATAAAGATCTCGACGACATCGCTTGGCGAGGTCAAAAAGGCGCGAGCTTGAATGGTGTGCGGCGCGATGGGCACGCAAACCATACCCGTGTAATCGGGGCTTACGATGGGACCACCGGCTGAAAGCGCATAGCCGGTGGAGCCGGTCGCCGTCGATACGACCACACCGTCGCCACGCAAGCGGTCGATATGGTGGCCCGACACGGTGATGTCGAACTCGACCATATCGGACAGGGGCCCACGCGTGAGCGCCATGTCGTTAAGGGCGAACGAACGCACGACGTCCTTCGTGCCGTCCTCGCGCACGGAAACGATATCTGCGGCGATGGTGGCGCGACGGCTCACGTGGAGCTCACCGGACAGGGCATCGCTCACAACCTGCAAAACGTCGCGTTCCTCGGGACTGGCCGCCGTCAAAAAGCCCAGGTGACCATAGGAAAGACCCAAAATGGGAATCTCACGGTAGTTGAGAATGCGGGCGGCGCGCAGCAGCGTGCCGTCGCCGCCGAGCGTAATGACCAGGTCGGCATCGTCAACATCGGGCGTGCTCTGAATCTTGGAGCGCTGGTCGGCCGCCCATGCGACCTCGTAGCCCTGGCGCGTCAGCCAGAGCTCGAGCATCAGGCCGCTCTCGACCGCCTCTTGCTTGTAGTAATTGGGAACCAGAAAGACCTTCATAGCGTTGCCGCTTTCTCGCTCAAAGCCGATACCTGGGCTTGCAGCTCGTCATTCGAGCGCTCGCCGGGGGCAAACCTCGTGCCGTACAGGAAAAACTCAACGTTGCCCTTGGCGCCATGGATGGGCGACACGCACACATCGACCGGGAACAATCCCTTCGCGGCAAACAGCTCGATGACCGCAACGAGCGTGTCGACACGCACGGCGGGGTCGGTCACGATACCGCCCTCGCCCACCAGCGCCGCCGGAGCCTCAAACTGCGGCTTTACCAGCGTACAAAACGAACCCATAGGCGTCAGGCAAGCCAGCACCGCATCGATGATGTTCGCGATGCTGGTAAACGACACGTCGCACACAGCCAAGTCGATAGCGCTCTCATAGCCGAGCTCGGGCAGCTGCGTCACGTTGGTGCGCTCATGGAGCGTCACGCGATCGTCTTGGCGCAGCGACCAATCAAACTGGGCACGGCCCACGTCGACCGAAACGACCGTGGCGGCACCGCGCTTGAGCAGGCAATCGGTAAAGCCGCCAGTAGAGCAGCCTACGTCCAGGCAGGTAAGGCCCGTGGGATCGATACAAAACGCATCGAGCGCACCCTCAAGCTTAAGGCCGCCGCGCCCAACGTACGGAATGCGCCCCTTAACGTGCAGCGGCAGGCCCGGCGTCACCTTGAGCCCCGGAGAGGTCAAACGCTCACCGCCGCTCGAAACCAACCCGGCCATAAGAGTGCGAAGGGCATCCGCGCGATCGGCGCAGATGCCCTGTGAAATCAGTTCGTCATCGAGACGCACGCGTTTCATGAATGCCATCAACCATTCGTATCCGGAGATGCGGCCTAGCTATCCTGGGATTCGTTTGCCGCATCCTCATCGTATTCCTGCTCGAGCTTGTCGGCCTCACGCGGCGTCAGCTCAAACTTGTCGACCATATCGACCGCGCGGGAACCCAGTTCAATCGCTTCGTCAAACAGATCGAGCGAACGCTCCAGGGACGTATCCTTGGAGCGAACGGTAGCGATGATCTGATCCAGACGGTCCGAGATCTCGTCAAAGTTGCGGACAGAACCCTCTGGCATGACTACTCCTCGAAGGAGTCGACGACAGCCTCGGCGGCGTCCGCATCCTCGGCCAGCACGCCAGCCTCAGCCTGAGCAACCGCAACCTTAGCGGCAGCCTCGGCAGCCTGGGCCTCCTCGCGAGCGCGATCCTCGGCCAGCAGTTCCTGGTACAGGTCCTCGCCCGGCAACTCCTCGCTGCGCGCGATCTTGCCCAGCACGCCGTTGACGAACGACGCGGACTGGTCGGTGCCATAGGCCTTGGCAAGTTCGACGGCCTCGTTGATCACGATAGCGTCCGAGACCTCTTCGTCGGTAAGGAAGCGCATCTCGTAGACGGCGATACGCAGCAAATTGCGGTCGGCGCCGGGCATGCGCATAAGATCCCAGTTCTTGGCGACGGCGCGCAGGGCACAGTCGATGCGATCGATATGCTCGTAGGCACCGCGGCACAGCTCCAGCGCATAGGGGTCGAGGGGGCCCTTCGAGATCAGGAAATCGCCCTCGAGGACGCGCTCGAGCGGGCTGTCCGTGGCCTCGGCCTGAAACAGCAGCTGCAGCGCCTGGCTGCGGGCAAGCGTACGCCCGCGATAAACCTTAAGGCTCAAAGGTTACTCCTTGGGGAAAACGAGGCCGTCGATGCAAACGTCAACGCGCTCGACCTCAACGCCCACCTGGGCATCGATGGCAGCGACCACGGCAGCGCGAACGGCCTCGGCGAGTTTCTTGAACGGATAGCCAAAGAACACCACGACGCGCACGGTGAGCGCGAGCTTGTCGCCGACGACCTCGGCCTCGACCGCCGGCTCGGAAGCCGGGGCCTTGGACGAGAGCATCATGGAGACAAGGTTGGTGGCAAGGTCCTTGACGCCAACGGAGGCGATGCCCTCGACATCGGACACGGCGCGCGAGACGATGGCGGTCAGAACATCGGGCGAAATGCCGATGCCGTCAATCTTGATTTCCTGGGGCATGAGTCCTCCTAGAAGAGTTGGTTGCTAGACGCGGGAGACGAACTTGCCGTCGCGGGTGTCAACCTTAATGACCTCGCCCTCGTTGAGGTACATGGGGACCTGGATGACAGCGCCGGTGTCGATCGTGGCCGGCTTGGTGGAACCCTGGACGGTGTCGCCCTTAAAGCCCGGGTCGGTCTGGACGATGGTGGTCTCGATGAACATCGGCGGAGTCACGCCCATGAGCTCATCGTCGGCGAAGAGCAGCTGGCAGATGTCGTTCTCGCGCAGCCACTTGGAGTTCTCGCCCACCATGTCCTCGGGAACGGGAACCTGCTCATAGGATTCGTTGTCCATGAAGATGTAGTCGGTGCCATCGTTGTAGAGGTACTGGAACTCACGGGTGGTGAGCATGACGCTCTCGAACTTGGTGCCGGCGTTGCAGGTGTTCTCGACGACGCGGCCGCTCTTGATGTCGCGGGTCTTGTAGCGCACAAACGCGCCGCCCTTGCCCGGCTTGACATGCTGGAACTCGACGATGGTGTAGACCTTGTCCTTAATGCGGAGACCGAGGCCGTTCTTGAAGTCGGCGGTAGAAATGGTAGGCATAGCGACCTTTCTTGTTATGGGCAGAACGCACAAGCGTCCAAATTACATACGAGCGAAATTATACACTTGCAGACGGCGCCTGCAGCGAGCGCATAAAAAGAGAACGCGGGGCGTCCGAATTGCTCCGGAGGCCCCGCCCCAAACTATCTACCGAAGTAGACTAGCAATCGATGACGTGAAGGTCATGCGGCGTCTTGGTGAAGGGCTCGTAGCCGTTCTCGGTGACCACGCCGTAGTCCTCCAGGCGCACGCCGCCCACGCCGGGCAGGTAGACGCCGGGCTCCATGGTGATAACCGAGCCGACCTCGATGATATTCTTGCTGCGGTTGAAGTTGGGCAGCTCGTGGATGTCAATGCCCACGCCGTGGCCCAGACCATGGTTGTAGTAATCGCCATAGCCGGCATCGCCAATGATCTTCTTGGAAAGCTTGAAAATGTCGTTGCCCTCGACGCCCGGATGGATGGCGGCGACGCACTCCTCGTGCGCACGGCGCACGAGCGCGTACAAGTCGAGCTGCTCCTGCGTGGGCTCGCCCATCACGACGGTACGAGTCATGTCGGAGCGGTAGTCGCAATAACCCGCGCCATAATCCATGAGAACGAAGTCGCCCTTCTCGATCACGCGGTCGCTCGGGACGGCATGCGGGTTGGCGGTGTTGGGGCCGCTCGCCACGATGGAGCCGAAGGCCAGGCTGTCGGCGCCGTTGGCGAACATAAAGTTCTCGAGCTCGTTGCGAACCTGCTTCTCGGTCATACCGGGCTTAATATAGCCGAGCATGTGCTGGAAGGCGGTGTCGGTGATCGACTGCGCATGGCGCATGAGCTCGATCTCCTCGGCGTCCTTGATGGCGCGCATCTTGCGAATGTCGTCATGCATCAGCGGCAACATGCAGGCGACGGAACGATCCTCCAAGCCACGCTGGATACCCTGGTAGAAGTTGATCTGCATGTCGTCCTCGACAGCGCAGACGCGGCACTTGTTGGCCGCGATCTTGCCGGCGACCCAACCGGAGATGGTGCCCTCGTCCATGTCGTAAACCCAGGGGCTGCCGGCGGGCGTGTTCTCCTCAAAGCTGTTGAGATAGCGCGAGTCGGTATGGAACAGGCACTGGTCGGCCGTAATAAACGCAGCATGCGGGAACTCGAAGGTGTAATCGAAGACGCCCTTGACGCCCGTAAGCCAACGAAGGTTGGCCTCGTCGCGCACCACGATAGCGTCGTAGCCACGCTCAACCATCAGGGCACGGACACGCTCGATACGACCGGCGGGACCGGCAGCAAACTCTGACATGCAGATTCCTTTCTTGTTGTCTCTATAAAGACGGAACGGGTCTCAACCGAACGACGGAATCGCGCGCGATTCGCAACCGATTGGAAACCCGCCCCTCAACATGATACGAAAGACGATGTATGTCAATAAATCCTAGAGAAGTTCTTTGCGAGAAGCCAAGTATGCGCGAGCATGGCGGTCGAGAACCTCGTCCTCAACGCTCGTTAGACGAATGGCGCCGAGCGCCGCGGGCAGCGGCAACATGCTGCGGTTCGAGCGGACAAACTGCTGCCTGCGGAACTCCTCGATATATGAGGCAGGCTCCAGATCGAAGGCAAGCTCCTCGATACCAAAGTCCTCCAGGCAGTCATCGACCTCAAAGACGTAATCGATATCGAAGTCACAGGCATCATGTGCTAGGCGCGCCTCAAAGCGCATACCCTCGGACAGCAGCTGGTAGACAGGGACCTGCGACGCGGCATCGACCAAGCAGGCGCGCAGGGTACGCTCCCCCGTCTTGCCAAAATCGAGCGCATGACGGGCGCTCGGGTTCGTGGCCATCAGTACGTCCTTACGTGCAGTCTGAGACCACTGAACGGCATTGACGAGCGCGACCTCCTCGCCCGCGAGAATCTCGGGGACGGTCTCGGTAAACTGATTCCAGCGGGACTTGCTGCTCGAAAGCATGGTGCCAACAAGTACCGCATAACCGAGCTTAAGGTCCTCGGGGTCCGCCGCGCGAACAAGGTCGAGGTCACACACGACCAAGCCCGGCTCGGGACGAAACGCGATAGCGGGAAGCGCATTCTCCGACGAGGCGACGAGCGGCTTCATGGTCGTCGCGACCGTGAGCATGGCGTCGAACGTCGTCGGCAGCAAGGCGCACTCGGTGCGACCGCACCACTGATTGGCACACCAGCAAACGACTGAGCAGGTCGCCGTGTCGCCGACAGCGACAACGAGATCGTCACAGGTAATGCCATTAGCCGACAGGGCGCCAAAGACGGTATCGGCATCGACCAGCGTAGCACCGGCAGGCGAAACCTCGAGGACGAGCAGCGACACGGCAAAGCCGGCGTCGACCAGCGCATGCTCGACGACCTCGCCAAAACGCTCGGATGTGGCGTCGTTCCAAACCACCATCGCGCGCTTAGGCTTGCCCACAACCGAGGCAAACATGCGCGGCAGCTCATCGAACGCGCCCAATCCGACACGGACATCGACGCTGCGGTTTTGGAAATTGATCAGTTGACGGCGAATCATAGCAGTCCACGCTCCAAAAGCATCTCGGCACAAAGGTAGGAAACGTCCTCGAAGGACTTGTTGCGAATATCAAGGGTAATATCGGCGGCCTGGCGATACAGCGGACGGCGATGCCCAAACAGGCGCGCAGCATGCTCGGGCGAGCGGAAATCGGGCCGGGTATCAGAACGGCGAATCTGGCGCAACGAGTCCTCAAAGTCGCCTTCGAGGTACACGCATGTACCCATCTCGTGCATCAGTTCAATGTTCACCGGCGTCTCGACGATGCCACCCCCGCACGACACCAGCAGGCTGCGCTCGCTTTGAAGCGAACGGAGTGCCGAGGTCTCAAGCTCGCGAAAACGATCCTCGCCCTCGGTCTCAAATATCTCGGTCACCGACTTGCCACATCGACGCACAACCAAACGATCGGTATCGATAAAACGCCGCTTGAACATAGTGCCGACGTTGCGCGCGAGCGTCGATTTGCCCGCGCCCAAAAAGCCGATAAAGAAAATATGGTCGCAGCCGTGTTTGATGTGCTGAGACATGGCGAAACCTATTCCTCGCAGGGAAGGTCGCGCAGGGCCCGGCGCTCAAAGATACGGAAGATCTGCGTGTACCACAGGTCCTGGGTTGCCTGCGGCTTGACCAGAATAGTGTCAACGCAGGCAAAATTACCGCTCCACACGTCCGTGTACAGCTGATCGCCGATCAGCACCGCCTCGTCTGCCGTGGCGCCGAGGCGCTTAAGACCCGCCTTCAAGGCAAACGGCGCCGGCTTCATGGCGTGGCTGATGGCCTCGAGTCCCAGCTCGCGTGCAGAGCTCATGACCTGATCGCGATGCCAGTTGTTGGACACCATGCACAGCTTAAAGCCTTTGGCGCGGGCGGCGTCGAGCCAAGCGGAAACCGCAGCGGGAACCTGCTCGGTGTCGCGCGGCACCAGAGTGTTATCGCGATCGAGCAGAATGGCGCGTTTGCCGTCGGCCCACAGGGTATCAAGGTCGATGCGATCGACCGAGGCAACGTATCGTTTGGGGCTAAAAATCCTCATGCTAATTCCAAGACTGTTGATGCTCTTCGTAGGTTTGCGAGAAGTACTCCTCGTCCTGCGTAATGTAGAAATACAGGTCATCGGAGTCGGTCGGCTCAAGGGTGGCCTTGAGCGCCTCGAGCGACGGAGAGCAGATGGGCGTGGGCGGCAGGCCCTCGTGCTTATAGGTGTTATACGGACTATCGCTCTGCAGGTCGTCGGCGGTAACCTCTCCGCCGGTGACATACATCATGGTCGCATCGCTATTGAGGTAACGCAGGCCATCGAGCTTGCCCGCCAGACGGTTATAGAAAACCGATGCCACATGCGCGCGCTGATCGGCGTTGAGGCCCTCGCGCTCGACGATCGAGGCAAGGTTAACGATGTCGTAATCGGACATCTCCACGCCATAGCGCTCCTTGATCATGGCCTCACAGCTCGCAAAGTCAAGCGACTTGTACTCGGTGTTGAACTGGTCAAGCATGGCGCGAATCACATCATCGGCAGAAGGGTCCTTACCCAACGAATAGGTCTTGGGGAATAGGAAGCCCTCGAGTGAATCGTTTGCAGCGTCTTTAAGGAAAGCGTAATCATTCACATAATTGCTCGCCTTGGCCTGGTTAAGGAAATCTTCCTTAGAAATGCTGTCGTATGCCGCGGCCACACGATCGGCGACCTGGTCGACCGTCAGGCCCTCAGGGATAGTCAGTGCATCGGAGCCCGCATTGGGGCCTTCCATGAGCTGCTGAACAACCTTGGTCGCGTCCATGAGCGTGGTAAACGAGTAGGTGCCAGGCTTAAGCGACATATCGGCATTGAGCTTTTTGACCGCCGCGTAATAATCCTTGGGGTCTTCGACGATATGGTTCTCGGAGAGAATCGAAGCGATGGCATCACCCGAGGCGCCATCGGGAATCGTAATAGTAACTTGCTGGCCAGCAGCGACTTTCGCATCCTCGCCGGCAAAGAAGCCCTTGACGGCCGGCACAACAAAGAAAACGATCGCGACAAGCGCAAGCACGGCGATGACGCCACCGATAATCATAGGCACCGGAGAGCTTTTCTTTTGGACGCCACGGCGGGCATGCGTGTTATAGCTCGAGCGCGTGGCCGGAGCAACGCCGTGCGAGCCATGAGCATGATGTGCGTGGGGGCGTGATTGCCGGGCCTGCCCCTGCGTGCGCTGGGCAGGAGCCTGCTGCTTAAAACGAGCGCCGCCAGCGGGCTGCGCGGGACGAGCTGCGGGCTGTTGAGCGGCACGCTGAGCAGGTTGAGCCGAACGCTGCGTCGGCTGCGCCGGGCGCTGGCCAGGCTGAGCAGGGCGCGGCGCAGGCTGCCGTGTACGATTCTGCTGGCGCGGATCGGAAGCGCTAGGCATGCGAAACCTCCTCGTTTTTACGATCGAGCCATGTCTGCAAGAACAGGCTGGCGGCGATCATGTCAATCTTGCCCCTCATCTGCTTTTCGTTGAGTCCCTGCTCTCGCAGGATTCGCTTGGCCTCCTGCGAGGACAGACGCTCGTCCTCAAACTCCAGCGGAAGTTCGAGCTCGTCGGCAATCTTTTGGGCCACTGCGGCGACGCGCTCGGCCTGGGGGCCGGGCTCACCTGCCATGGTCAAGGGACGTCCACTTACCAGGATATCGGGCTCATAGTCCTCGACCAGGTAGCGAAACGTCTTTGCCATACCAGTGACCTCGGCAGCCGGAAGCACCTTGACAGGCATCGCCATCTTGCCATCACGGCTCGAGACGGCAATGCCAATCCTGGTCTCCCCTATGTCCAGTGCGAGCGCGACCACAGCGACTACTTAGGTTCTTAGGCGCCGAGCGCGGTCTTGGCGGCCGCGAGGGCATCGGCGATACCGGCAGCATTCTTGCCACCGGCCTGGGCCATGTTGGGACGACCGCCACCGCGACCATCGACCAGGCCCGCGATCTGCTTGATCACGTTGCCGGCGTGGAAACCGGCCTTCACGGCGTCATCGGAGCCGGCGGCGAGCAGGGCCGGGGTGCCCTTCTCGGTAACGCTGGCAACGACGCAGGCGACGGGGCCGGCAACCTTCTGGTGCACGGTATCCCACACATTGCGCAGGTCAGCAGCCTCAAGACCCTGAAGCTCAGCGACGACGAGCTTGTAGCCGTCGAGCTCGACAGCGCCCTCGATGGCGCCAGAGATAGCGTCGGAGGAGCCACCGGTGAGTGCCTTCTTGAGCTTGTTGGACGTCTCGCGCAGCTCGGCCTGCAGGTTCTCCACGCGGGCGGGAACCTCGTCAACACGGCACTTGAGCGCAGCGGCAGCGGCGTCAACGAGCGCCAGGCGGTCGGCCATGTAGTCGAGAGCGCCCTTGGAGGTCACGGCCTCGATACGGCGGACGTTGGAGCCCGTAGAGGACTCGGAAATGATCTTGAACAGGCCGATCTCGGCAGTATTGGCGGCATGCGTACCGCCGCAGAGCTCACGGGAGAACGGCTGATCCTCGGCGCCCACGGAGACGACGCGGACGACGTCGCCGTACTTCTCGCCAAAGAGGGCGACAGCACCGGCGGCCTTGGCCTCGTCGATGCCCATGACGCGGGTCACGACCGGTTTGGAAGCGAAGATCTGCTGGTTGACCAGGTCCTCGACAGCCTTGAGCTGCTCGGAGGACAGGGCCTCGAAGTGCGTGAAGTCAAAGCGCAGGTGCTCGGGCGTCACCAACGAGCCAGCCTGGGAGACATGCTCGCCCAGGACCTGCTTAAGCGCGGCGTCGAGCAGGTGCGTGGCAGTGTGGTTGCGGCGCAGGAAGCCACGGCGCTCGGCGTCGAGCGCGGCTGTCACGGTAGCACCGACGGTCAGTGTGCCCTCGGCAACGTGCGCGACGTGAGCATACAGGCCATTGTGGTTCTTGGTGTCGGCAACAGTCAGCGCAACGCCCTCGGCGGAAAGCTCACCGGCATCGCCCTGCTGGCCACCCATCTCGGCGTAGAACGGGGTGCGGTCGAGCACGACCTCGACGTCCTCACCGACGGAAGCAGACTCGACGGACTCGCCGTTGCGAACGATGGCGACAACCTTGGCACCCTCGATCACATCGTTGTCATAGCCGTCGAACTCGGTCGCGGCAACCTTGTCGGAAAGCTCGACCCACACGTCGTTGAAGCTGCCCCAAGCATCGCCCTTGACGTTGGCGCGAGCGCGGGCCTTCTGGTCCTCCATGCAAGCGGTGAAGCCGTCCATATCGACGTCGTGGCCAGCGACGCCGGCAATCTCGACGGTCAGGTCAATGGGGAAACCAAAGGTGTCATGCAGCTTAAAGGCGACGTCGCCCGGAAGGACAGCACCCTCGGCAAGCGCGGCCAGAGCCTCATCCAGGTAGACGCGGCCGTTGTCGAGCGTCGTGGAGAAACGCTCCTCCTCGGAAGCGACGATACCCTTAACGAGCGCGACGTTCTTGAGCAGCTCGGGATAGGCCTCGCCCATCTGGGCGTTGACCTCGTCAATGAACTTGGTCAGGAAGGCGCCCTCGATGCCCAGCAGGCGACCGTGGAACACGGCGCGGCGGAGCAGGCGGCGAAGGACGTACTCGCGACCCTCGTTACCGGGGAGAATGCCGTCCGAGATCATAAAGTCGACGGCACGAGAGTGATCTGCGATGATGCGCAGGGAGCGGCTAGCACCGGAGTAATCGTCGGCGTCATAGGTCTTGCCGCTGATCTTCTCGCCCAGCTTGATGAGGTGCTGCATCAGATCGCCGTCGTAGTTAGCGGTCTTGTGCTGCATGATGGCGGCCATGCGCTCCAGACCCATGCCCGTATCGAGGTTGCGGTGCGGCAGCTCCGGCATGGAGCCATCCTCCTGGCGGTCGTACTGGGTAAAGACGAGATTCCAGAACTCCAGGAAGCGGTCGCAGTCGCAGCCGGGCTTGCAGTCGGGGCTGCCGCAGCCGACCTCCTCGCCCATGTCAAAGTAGATCTCGGAGCACGGACCGCAGGGGCCGGTGGGGCCAGCGGCCCAGAAGTTGTCGTCCTCGCCCAGGCGGGAGATGTGATCCTCGGCAACGCCCAGGGAGCGCCACACGTCATGGGTCTCGTCGTCCTCGGTAAAGACGGTGAAGTACAGGCGATCGAGCGGCAGCTTGAACTCCTTGGTAATGAGCTCAAAGGCCCAAGCGCAGGCCTGCTGCTTGGAGACGCCGCCAAAGGAGAAGTCGCCGAGCATCTCGAAGAAGGACAGGTGACGGCCGTCCTCACCGATGCAGTCGATGTCGTTGGTGCGGACACACTTCTGGCAGGAGATCGCGCCGATCTCTTTCATGGTCTTCTTGCCCTGGTAGTACTCCTTAAACTGGTTCATGCCGGCGTTGGCAAGCAGCAGCGAAGGATCGTCGGGGACGAGGGACGAAGAAGGATAGAGCTTAAGACCGCGCTCCTCAAAGAAGTTGAGGAACTTGGAGCGAATCTCGGCCGTAGTCATTGACGGGTAGTCAGCACTCATAGAGGGAATCTCCTCGGTTTCACATCGAAACAGTTCAAACGTAACGATATTACCATCCCACCGCGCCTGTGCAAAAAAGAGGGCCGCCAAACAGCGACCCTTCAGCGAAAGTGCACGTTATTATGGTCTGTCAAATACTTTGAAAAAAATGATTTTGGTAAAATTTCATATAGGAATCGTCCGGAAGGAGCGATCAATGAATAGCAAACGGTTTGTCGTGAATGCACTAACCTCAGTAGCCCTTTTAGCAATCTTCGCTTACTCGAGCTGGTATGTGAACCAGCCGAGATTTGGCTACGCATTGTACGCAGTAACATCTGGCGATAAAGCGTATTACACCCTAAGCGCAATTGACACCATCTTTTTCTATGTGGCTGGCCCCTTATCAATCGCTTTGATCGCGTTTATTGTTATTTACAACATCAAGAAACGCTAACAGGGCCTATTTGGAATCCGAATCGTCCATGGAGCCGTCGATGCCGGTTTTGGTGTCGTCGTCAGAGCTTGTGTCGTCGTCCTTGGCAAAGGGGTTCTTAAAGAAACCCGTCGCGTCGGGCTGTAGGCCTGAGAGCTTAATCCAGGGATTATCGAGCTCGGGCTTGGGCATTGCCTGGGCCTCGGGAGCGGTCTCGTTGCCGATGAGTTCGGACTCGTAGATGAACGTATCGTCGCCAAGCGCGTCGTAGGCGGCAACTGGGTTACCCTCGGTATCGCGATACGGAGTGCCCTTAAACACGGCGCCGTCGTATGCCACGAGCTGACGGCCGGTCTCGTTCTCAAAGTAGTAGACGAAGATGCCCTTGAGGGCCGCGCACAGCGGAATGGCGATAACCATGCCGATGGGACCCATGAGTGCCGAACCGATAACGAGAGCCGTCAGGCTCATAACGGGATGCACCTGCACCGAGCTCTGCATGACCTTAGGCGAAATGACATTATCGGTGACGTTTTGAGCCACCATGGTCACGACAAGCGTCCACAACGCCAGCATGGGGCTGAACATAAAGCCGAGCACCGTGGCGATCGCCGCACTCACCCAGGGACCGACAACCGGAACCAGGTGCATAATGCCGGTAAAGATAGCCATGAGTGCTGCATACGGATGGCCGATGATCGTAAAACCAATAAAGGCAAGAAAACCGCCACAGATCGATGTGATGACCATGCCACGCATGTAGCCGCCGACCGAACGCGAAAGGATGGCCACCATAAAGCGGTACGAGGTCTCCTTTTCCTGCCCGATGATGGTGCAGACCTCGTGGTGCATGCGGGGATAATCGCAGGCAAGCCAGTAGGCAAGCACCAGACCCAGGAAGATGACGAACAGCTGCGAGGCCGTGTTGGTAATGAGCGGAAACACACCGCGGCCGAGCTCAGCAGCGATTTGCGAGACGTACTTGGACGCTACGGTAACCAACGAAGAAAGATTGTCGTCCAGATACTCCTTGAGCGGCGTGTTGTTGAGCGTCTTAGCGTGCGAGAGCATCTCGTTGAGATCGCCACCCGCAACACGAAGCTGCTCGGGCAGGCGGCTCAGGACTTCCATGATTTGACCGAGCAAAATAGGCGATAGGATGCAGACGACGCCGACGAGCACGGCAACAACCACAATGAGTGCGATGAGCGAACCGAGGCCACGTCCGACGCCGTGATGCTCGAGCCAGTTGGTGATCGGAGACATCACAAAAGCGATGATGGAACCGACAGCGAGAAACTCGATGACCGGTGCCAGGATGCCCATAAGGTTGAAGATAACGGCAGCGATGACAATGCAGCCGACGACGCCCCAAATGCGCAGCGTCAGAATGCGGGTATCGCGAAGCGTGCGGTCGATTTGTTGGGGGTGCTCACTCATGAACGAACCATCACTCCGTCGGGGTCGATCTTATCCTGAATCTTCTTGAGGGTGCGGCGCAGCAGGCGCGAGACCTGCACCTGCGAGATGCCCAGCTTCTTGGCGATCTCGATCTGGGTCATGCCCTTCACAAAGCGCAGCTCGATAACCTCACGCTCGCGCGGCGAGAAATCGCGGATGGCTTCCTCGATCACCAGGCGGTCATCGGTAAAGTCGAGCTCGTTGTCGTCGTCGGCGTAACGGTCAAGAATCGAGGGCGCATCGTCGGAATCGGACGCTCCGGGAGCCTCGATGGGCACCGACGTATAGGCCGACGACGATTCCATGGCCTCCAGGACCTCGTCGACGGTCACGTCCAGGTACTCAGCGATTTCTTCGACCTTGGGCGAGCGCTGCAACTCGTTGGTAAGCTTGTCGGTAGCCTGGTTAACCTTGGCAGAAAGCTCCTGCAGGCGACGAGGCACGCGCACGCTCCAGCCCTTGTCACGGAAGTGACGCTTGATCTCGCCCAAGATGGTGGGCGTGGCAAACGTGGTGAACTCGAGTCCGCGCTCAGGGTCAAAGCGGTCGATTGCCTTGAGCAGGCCCAAATAGCCAACCTGCATCAGGTCGTCGAGCGGCTCGCCGCGATTCTTAAATTTGTTGGCAAGGAACCTTACCAGGTTCATATGGGACATGACGAGCTGCTCGCGGGCGTCCGGATCACCGGTCTCCTTGTAGCGACGAAACAGCTCGCGGGTTTTCTCCTTGTCCCAAGCGGTCTTGCCGCTCCGGGAACGTTCGGTCATATTAGATATCCGCCTTGAGATCGAGGGAAAGCGTCAGGGGCGCCGCAGTCTTTTCGTAGGAATCGCACACGCTCGCGAGGATGAGCTCGGCATACACCGCAGCCTGGTCGTCTTCATCAACCGTAGCCTGGTCTCCAAAGGTAATAGTCATGCCAACGTGAGTCTCATCGACATCGAATTTGATGGTGATGTCGTCGCAGTCGACCGCGGTGCACCCAAAGATGAAAGCCTCCTCGGCAGCCATGCGGATGTCCTCGATGCGATCGACAGACATGGAGCACAGGGCACCAACGTTGGCTGCCGTCATGCGCACAAGGCGAGCGAGACGCGGGTCGCCGGCAACGGTCAGCGTGATGGGGAAGGTTGCTTCGCTACTCATCGCAGGACTCCTCAGAGGACTCGGCGGGCGTATAGGTGTAATACTGAGCCGGCTTGGCTGCGGGCTTCTGAGCCGCATCCGCACCATCGGCGGCCTCGTCCTCAGCCTCACCGATCAGAACGCGCTCGGTAGGCTGCTCGGCCTCGGCGGCGGCAGCGGCTAGCTTACGATCGGCGTCGGCTGCAGGAGCCTTCACCTTATTGAAGAGCTTCTGCACGGCGCCGGCCGCAGAATCTGTCACGCTCGATACGGCATTGCTGGCCTCGGCCATACTGCCCGTGACCTCGGAGATGTCGCGAACTACCGCCTCAACCTCAACGAGGTTGGACGTCAGGGCGTCAATGGCAGTCTTGCTCGACTTGAGGAGCGGCTCCATCTGGGCAAGTGCCGGCGTAAGCTCGTCAACGGCACCATCAAGCTTTGCCACCACGGGCTGCGCCTCGGCAATCGTATTATTGAGGTCGGTTACCGTCTTGTCGAGCGAGTCGACAACGGTGCGGGTTTTACGCAGGGTGAGCGCAAGCTCAACGATAGCCCACACGCCGGCAACGGCGAGCAGCAGCAAGGCGATTTGAATGGGACTCATACAAGCCTCCCAAAGGAATCGAAATACAAACGCTTTCCATGGTACCCCAAAGGGGACCGAACATGCCAAGAGCAGCAACGTGGGACAAAATTATCAGCAGCTACTTCGGTGCATTCCCGCTGCGGTCGCGTTCGCTTTGCTCTACGCGCCATTCTTCCCAACCGCGGCCGGCAGGCTGCCAAAATGCACCGCGTTCTAAGCCTTCGGGCAAATAGCGCTGGTCGACCCAGCCTTCGGGATAATCGTGCGGATACTTATACACACCGTATTCATCGCTGCCCGGGCGATGGCGATCGCGTAGATAACTCGGCACCTCGCGAAGCCCACTAGAATGGATATCGGCCAGCGCCGCATCGATTGAAGCCTCACACGCGTTGGATTTAGGCGCCAAGCACACATAGAGTGCAGCCTGAGCCAGGTTAATGCGACACTCGGGATAGCCAATGACCTCGGCAGACTTAAACGCGGCATGCGCCACCAAAAGCGCCTGCGGATCGGCGTTGCCAACATCCTCAGAAGCCTGAATCATAATACGGCGTGCAATAAACTTAGGATCCTCCCCTGCATCGATCATGCGCGCGAGCCAATAAATGGTGGCATCGGGGTCGCTGCCGCGCATGGACTTAATGAACGCACTGATAATGTCGTAGTGCATGTCACCGTTTTTGTCATACGAAAACCCACGGCGCGGATTGGCGATCTTCACATCGTCGACCGTGATGGGATACCGCTCCCCCGCCGCCGGAGCCGGCGTCCCCTCGGTATCGGGACGCGTGACGGCAATCTCGCTCGCCAACTCAAGCGTCGTCAGGGCCGAGCGTGCATCACCCGCTGCCAGCGTGCAAATGGTCTTGACCGTATCATCATCGGCCGAGAATTTGCCGTTCAGGCCCTGAGGTGCCTCGAGCGCACGCTCGATAAGCATGGCGATATCCTCATCCTTTAAATGCTCAAACTCCACGACTCGACCACGTGAGAGCAGCGCCGAGTTGACCTCGAAGTACGGATTCTCCGTCGTAGCGCCAATCATAATGACGGTACGGTTCTCAACTGCATGCAGCAGGGCATCCTGCTGCGACTTAGAGAAGCGGTGAATCTCATCGATGAATAGAATGGTGCGGCGGTCGTACGTATTCAGGCGCGTCTTGGCCTCGTCAATCACGCGGCGCAAGTCCTTTACGGTGCCCGTCACGGCGCTGACCTCGACAAACTCGCTCTTGGTATGGTTGGCGATAATGTGGGCCAGCGTCGTCTTACCCGTACCGGCCGGCCCGTACAGAATCACGCTCGAAAGCACGTCGTGCTCGATCGCGGCACGCAACCATGAGCCCTTACCGACGGCCTTTTGCTGGCCCACATACTCGTCGAGCGAATTGGGGCGCATGCGCACCGCAAGCGGCGCATTCTGAAAGGAACGCTCGCGCGTCGAAGCAGAAAAAAGGTCGTCCATAGCCATCCCGTGCATCAATCAAAAACGTTTTCCACAAACAGTATACCGAATAAATACGAACTACCGTTCGTTAATATAGGTACGATGCGGAAACTTTAGACCCGGGAACAGCTTGCTCGTCAGCTCGCAGAAATAACCGTCCGTCATGCTCGCGATGTAATCCACCACGGCTTGATCCTTGTCGTCCTGCCAGGCATAGGTACGATCGTAGTAGGAAAGCTGCTGCTCAATGCGCGAAATATGGTGCTTAAAGATATAAGAGGACTCGTCGCCACTGTTTAGATCCCGCAGGCAACGGTCGTAGAGCTTTTCGAACGCCTCACGCAGCTCCTCCTCGGAATCGCCTTCGATACCGCCCTTGCTATAGATCTTCTCGTAGTTCTCGCGCTTGGCTCGGCGAATTTCCTCAAACAGGTCCTCGCTCATCTCGATGCGCGGCTTACCATAGCTATGCTCAACGATATCGATGGAAGCGTGCGTGAGGATCCAGCTGTTATAGGCGCCGCCCCGACCATCGTCAAAAGCGTCGGGCGAAAGCAGACCCGCCGCGATCGCATCCTGACGGTCACGACCGACGTAGGCAAGAATATCCGAGATGCGAACGACGCAGCCCTCGAGCGTCATGGGACGCAGGTGCCCAATGGCGCCATAGCCCGTGGCGATGCAGTCCTCGACCGCCTGATCGAACTGGTCAAAGGAGCCCATATCCGACAATTCAAACACGCGCTGCTCGTACTCGCCGTTATGGCATAGCACGCCGTCGAGCGTCTGGAGTGACACGTTACGGCCGTACAGCGCGTCGAGCACGCGGACCGACTGCACGTTATGGAAAAAATAACGCCCCGTACGCTCGTGGTAGATATCGTTGAGGAATCGCTCACCGGCATGGCCGAAAGGCGTGTGTCCCAAGTCGTGGCCCAGGCCAATCGCCTCGATCAGATCGCAATTGAGCCCCAGGGCGCGACCGATATCGCGCGCAATGCGGGAGACAAGCTGCACGTGCAAACCGCGGCGTGACAGATCGTCATTGCTACGGAAGCTAAAGACCTGCGTTTTGCCTGCATAACGGGTGTACGCCGGAAGATGAAGTATCTTTTCGGTATCGCGCATAAACGCCGGACGCATAAGCGTGCCTTTGTCGGCGGCGCGATCAATACGACGAATGACCTGATCGTCGTTGCAACGATACGGGTTAACATAGCCCGAAGCACGATCGGTGGCAATGCGCTCGAAAAGTTCGGGCGACAACGCCGAGGGAATACGGTCCATGCGCGCCTTAATGACGGCCGTTTCTTGATTAGTTGCCATGGCATGCTCCTTAAAAAGGATGCGCAATCGGTTACAATGTCCAGCCCACGACCTCGATTATGGCAAATATCGGCACCAAAAACGGGAGCAATGGCAGGGAGCGCGATTTTGTGAAGAGGCAGGAGAGGGCCAGGACCAGGAGCGCAACGGCAAATGCCACGATGCCGCCCAGAGGGTCGAGCGTGCAAAGCGCGAAAAGCGCCTTGGCATCCCCCATGCCGATGCCGGGAGCCTGGCGGAAACGCCGCCAAAGCGACTCGGTCAGCACAAGGGAAAGGTACACGATAACGGCAGGACCGGCGTGGTCAAGCGCCGTGTTCAAGCCCCTGTCCAGCCAAACGCCTGCAAACGCCGCCACGGCGCATGCGGCGGCAAGCGCGTTGGGAAACCGCCGTTCACGGACATCAATCACCGCACCGGCAAAGGCGCAGATCCAAAAGGGAATATAGACCATTGAACACCTCCCGGGGCAATCACTCAAAAGCAGAAACCACCACAAAGGTGCCTGTCCCCTTCGTGGTGGTTCTGGTCGTGGTTACTTGGCGCCCTGCATGACCTCGTCGAGGGTAACGTTAACGGCGTGCTGCGTGGGCACCCAGTCGACCTTCAGGAACAGCGCGGCAACCGTGATGGGGATATAGCTGAACATAAAGATCGGGAAGGTAAACAGGTTGGTCACCAGGCGCCACTTTTGCGCGCAATGGATGTGCTTGTACTCGAAGATAGTCGTGAGCAGCGCCAGGATAAAGAAGGTCTGATACATCATGACGAAGGTCATGATGAGCGAAGCGGCACACGCCTGCATCTCGACCTCGGTAGCCAAAAAGCCATGCGAAAGACCACCGACGATTAGGAACGTGGCGTTGGCGAGCATCGAAATCAGCGATAACAGCATACCAGGGGCAATCGTCATAAACATGTCGTAGGCGGCAAAACGATGATAGCGGAAGGTCGACTTGACCAGATGCTTACCGTAGGTAAAGAACACCTGGTAGAAACCCTTAGTCCAACGCATACGTTGCTTCCAGGACGCCTTAAACGTCACGGGCTGCTCGTCAAAGAACTCCGCCGGCGCATAGCCAATACGAATGCCGTGAATAGCGCAGAACGTGGTGAACTGAATATCCTCGGTCAGCGTATGGAACTGCCAGCCGTGCATGCCCTCAATAACGCTAGCCGAGATAAGGTAGCCCGAACCCGATACGGCGCAGGACGTCTTGCAGATGTTGCGCGCGTTGTTGAGAAAACGCGCCTCGCGCAGATACCAAGTGGCATTCGCTGCCGAGATCCACGAGCTTCCGAAGTTCTTGGAGTTACGATAGCTCGTGACCACATGGAAGCCCTGGTCAAAGGCATCATTCATCTTGGACACGTAATCGCGGGCGATAACATTATCGGCATCGAAGATAAAGTAACCTTCAAAGGTGTCGGGATACTCGTTAAGGATACGGTCGAAACCAAAGTCCATGACCCAGCTCTTGCCTTTACGGGCCAGGTCGTTTCGCTCGTACACGACAGCGCCCGCCTCGCGCGCGAGCTGCGCGGTGTTATCGGTGCAGGCATCGGCGACGACAAAGACCTCGATGAGCTCGGACGGATAATCCTGGTCCTTGATGGAGCGAACGAGGTTGGCGATAACGGCCTCCTCGTTGTGTGCTGCAATAAAGAAGGCATACCGGTGGAGCTTTTTGGCCTTGGGAGGCGCGACCTCGCCGCGGAGAGCACCGATGACAAAGAAGACCACCTGGTACAAGAAGCAGACCGTGAGCAGCGTGACGACAATCTGGTTGAAGATCACGATGGGTGTGTTGGTTTGTAAAAAGGCGAGCATGCAGGCTCCCAGGAACGCATTACGTAAACAACCGTATATCTTACCGCAGGCTAGGGGCGTTCAAGAAACCACCTAATACCGACTAGGCTTCGAGAAGACCGAGCTGAGGAACGATCTCGTCGCCGGCAGCGGTGCGACCAAGCGAGCGCGGGGCCAGGTCGTCAAGAACCGCAGCGAGATCCCACGGCAGCTCGTCGCGGCACTCAATGCGCTCCCCCGTCACGGGATGGTCGAATGCGACGCGCCAGGAATGAAGGAATTGCCTGGTCAGCCCCTGATCGGCGCGTGCATCGCACTTGCCGTAGAGTGGATCGCCCACGCAGGCGTGGTTGATATGGCGCATATGCACGCGTATCTGATGCGTGCGGCCCGTAAACAGGTGGCACTCGACGAGCGTATAGCCGTCGTCAAAACGCGTGGAATCGAAGCGCTCGAGGACCTTAAAGGTCGTAATGGCCTGGCGCGCGAAAGGATCGTCCGAAACCGCCATCTTGACACGGTCACGCGTAGAACGGGCAATGCCGGTGTTAATGGTGCCCTCATCCATAGCGATATGTCCGTGAACGAGCGTAATATAGCGGCGGTCGAGCGTGCGCGTACGGATAAGATTTTGGAGCGCGCGCTGGGTGTCGTCGTCCTTCGCCGCAAGCATAAGGCCCGAAGTGTCGCGATCCAGACGATGCACGATGCCGGGGCGATCCTCGCCCTGCACGGTGCCCAGATGGTCAATACCGCAGTGATAGACCAGGGCATTCGCGAGCGTACCGCTCTCATGACCATGCGCAGGATGGCACACCAGGCCGCGCTGCTTGGAGAGCACGATAAGGTAGTCGTCCTCGTAGCGAATATCGAGGGGAATGGCCTCGGGAATCACGTCGGTCGGGTCGTGCGGCTCGGGCAAATCGACCGAAATACGGTCGCCGGCTCGCACGGCGTACTTTTTGGACAGGCAGGTCTCGCCGTTGACGGCAACGGCGCCGCCCTCAATCAGATGCGCGCAGGCAGAGCGTGTGGGACAGCCGTCGTTGGCACCTAGATAGGCGTCAAGACGCTGAGCAGCGGCATCATCGGCAACAAGGATATGGATGTCGGCCATTAGCGCTCATTCCTTTCGCGAATCTTGCGGGCACGCTCCCCACGCTGCTTGGCTTTGCGCTTGGCGCGGGCCTCGTCACGGGCGTTAAGCTCGGCGGTCGCATCGACCTCACGGGCCGCGGGGCTCAAGAACATGTAGCCAAAGAGGGCGAGCACGACGCCCACGGTAATGCCGATATCGGCAACATTGAAGACGGGGAAGTCGATGAAGGTGGTGGCAATAAAATCGGTCACAAAGCCAAAAGCCAGACGGTCGATCGCATTGCCAATGGCGCCGCCCACGACCATAGCCATGCCCACAACCTCAAAGCGAGCAAGCTGGGGCGCGCGAAGCAAGTACACCGCGATCGCAACGATAACGACAAACGCCAGCACGGCAAACGCGAGGCCATGTCCCTCGCCCATGCTAAAGGCAGCACCGATGTTACGCACGAAAAGGAAGTCGATCACACCGGGGATAATAGTCACATGCAGAGCATCGCCGACGGCACGAACCGCAAGCTTGGTCAGCTGGTCAACAAGCAGCACGGCCAACGCCACGCTACCAGCAACACCCAACCGCCAACGCAAAGGCGGCGTCATATCCGCAGAACGACCCAAATCAATCCCCTACCCTCAAAAACATCGAATTACGTTTAACGCAATTAACCATCTTATATTGCCACACGCAGAACGCACGACATATCCACCAACGCAAGCGAAATAACCAGCTAAAAACGAAAGCGGCATTCCGAAAAACGGAATGCCGCTTTTATTCAGCGGAGCAAATGGGCCGAAGGCGCCCAAATTCTCCCTATAACTAAAATGCCGAGTTACCGTGCCTTAAAGGGCATTCGCACACCTCTCGCAGATGTGAGCGTGGCCGTTGTACTCGCCGACGGTGGTGCGGTAGTTCCAGCAACGGTCGCAGCACTCGCCCTCGGCAGCCTCGATAGCAACGGAGAGCTCCTCGCCCTGGGTCAGCTCAACATCGGAGACGATGTAGAACTCGGCCAGGTCGACGGCCTTGTCGCCGGTCAGCAGCGCATACATCTCGGCGGGAACGACCGCCTCGACGCGGACCTGCTGGCTCTTGGTGAAGGTGCCGGCAGAACGGGCATCCTCAAGGGCCTTGGTCACGGCGCTACGGAGCTCGAGAGAAGCCTCGAGCACGCCCTCAAACTCGTTGGCCTCATCAACCGTGATGGGCGACTTGTACCAATCGAGCAGCGCGGCGTACTTCTGGTGGTCGACGCAGCCGGCGGGCGCATATGCCATGGCCTCGTCGACGGTGTAGGACAGGATCGGCTGCAGGTCGCGCATGAGCATCGAGAAGAGCTCGGCCAGCACGGTCTGAGCGCTGCGGCGCTCGAGCGAGCCGGGCTTGTCGCAGTACAGACGGTCCTTCAGAGCGTCGAGGTACACGTTGGAGAGCTCGGTAACCACGAAGTCGTAGAGCGCACGGTAGGCGCGCGGGAACTCGTAGCTCGCGTAGGCGTCGTCGACCTCGGCCTGGACCTGGGTCAGGCGGGCAACCATGAGCTTGTCGAGCGGCAGCAGGTCGGCAAAGGCGACGCCGTCGGTCTCGGGCTCAAACTGACCCTCGAGCTCGGAGAGCAGGAAGCGCAGCGTGTTGCGGAAACGACGGTAGGCGTCGGACGTACGAGCGAGAATCTCGTGGTCGATGGAAACGTCGGAGCTGGTGTCGACGGAGGCAACCCACAGGCGGATGATGTCGGCGCCCATCTCGTCGCAGACCTTGTTGGGGTCGATGACGTTGCCGAGCGACTTGGACATCTTGCGGCCCTGACCATCGAGGGTGAAGCCCTGCGAGACGACCGCCTTGTAGGGAGCGTGGCCGTTGGCGCCCACCGAGGTGAGCAGCGAGCTCTGGAACCAACCACGGTGCTGGTCGGAGCCCTCGAGATACACGTCCGCCGGGTACTCCAGCTCGGGACGGTACTCGCAGACGGCCTTCCAGGACACGCCGGAGTCCCACCACACGTCGAGGATGTCCTTATCGGACTTGAGGTGATGACCGCCGCACTTGGGGCAGACACAGGCCTCGCCCAGGTAGCTCTCGGGAGCGTCGGTGAACCAGGCATCGGAGCCCTTCTCGTGGAAGAGCTTGATGACGGCGTCGAGCGTGGCGTCGTTCATGACCTTCTCGCCGCAGTCGGCGCAGGTGTAGCTGGGGATAGGCACGCCCCAGTTGCGCTGACGGCTGATGCACCAGTCGGGACGCTGCTCGACCATGGCACCGATGCGGTTGGCCGCGTGGGCCGGATACCACTTGACGTTCTCGCGGACCTCCTTGCCAGCCTGCTCGCGCAAACCGGTCTTGTCCATCGAGACAAACCACTGGTCGGTAGCACGGAAGAGCACCGGGTGCTTGCAGCGCCAGCAGTGCGGATAGCTGTGCGTGATCTTCTTCTCGAGGACCAGGGTGCCACGCTCGCGCAGGAACTCAATGATGTGCGGGTTGGCCTCATCGGTATCCATACCGCTGAAGGGGCCACCGGTGCCAAACTCCTCACCGGTGTAGAACTTGCCGTCGTCATCGACCGGCATGCAGATGTCGGTGATGCCCTCCTTGAGGCAGGCGAAGTAGTCGTCGACGCCGTGGCCGGGCGAGTTGTGGACGATACCGGTACCGTCATCCACACCGACGTAATCGGCCAGCAGTGCCACGCCCTCGACACCGTCAAAGATCGGCTGCTTGTAGTGAATGTGGTGGAAGGTCTCGGCGGGAACCACGTAGGGCTTGCCGTCGACCATAACCGGGGTGTACTCCCAGCCAAACTCCTCGCAGCACTTGGGAGCCAGGTCCTTGAGCATGACCTCGGCACGACCTTCGTGCTCAACGGCGACATAGGCGGCGCCGGGCTTGAGGGAAACTGCCTGGTCGGAGGGGATGGTCCACGGCGTGGTCGTCCAGATGATGAAGTCGACCGGGCCGTCGAAGTTCTCGAGGCCGGCGGGCTTAGAGGTCATCTCAAAGCGAACGAAGATGGAGGGGCTCGTCTCGTCAGAGTACTCGATCTCGGCCTCGGCCAGCGCGGTGTGGCAGTGCTTGCACCAGTGAACCGGCTTGTGGCCACGATAGATCATGCCCTTATCGAACATGGCCTTGAAGACCTCGATGTCGGCGGCGTCATGCTGGTGATAGAGCGTCAGGTAGGGGTTGTCCCAGTCGCCGAGCACGCCCAGACGACGGAAACCGGCCTTCTGCAGCTCGATGTTCTCGACGGCGAACTCGTTGCAGAGCTCACGGATCTTAGCCGTAGAGGTCTGGTTGAACTTCTCGGTGCCGAGCTTCTCCTCGACCTTGTGCTCGATCGGCTGGCCGTGGCAGTCCCAACCAGGGACATAGGGGACCTCATAGCCCTGCATCATCCAGTAGCGGTTGATCATGTCCTTGGAAATCTTGTTCATGGCGTGGCCGATGTGGATCGGACCGTTGGCGTACGGAGGGCCGTCGTGCAGCACGAACTTCTTGTGACCCTCGTTCTTCTTCAGAACTTGCTCGTAGACCTTGTTGTCCTGCCAGTCCTTGAGTCGCTTGGGCTCGGACTTGGAAAGACCGGCACGCATGGGAAAACCGGTTTTGGGCAGATTCATCGTCTGCTTGTACTCGTTTGCCACGGTACCCCTTTCATGTCGTGGGCGCGCACGCCCGTTGGGCACCAAAAAAAGCGCCCGTCCCTGCAAGCTGGGACGAAGCGCCACAAAACGGGCCGTCTGCCCGCAAAAGCTCTTCGCTTAACCACCCAGCTTAGATGCCCTCACCCGCATTACAGCGCGCTCGCATCCGTTACTCGGCTGGCCTGTATCGACGACCATCTCGGCGATGTCTACTAAGACGTGCCTGTACGGCGCGTCCGTTGGGACCGCAGCTCCGGGGTGATTTTCATCGGTCGCATGCACGGGTTCTCAGCGCTCCCCGTTCTCTGTAGCACACGGACGGCCGACTACTCGTCCCCATCAACGCTTATGCGCTGTATGGTAGCACGGTCAACGCCGGCGAAAAACCCTCAACATCGGTTTCATACTTTAGTAATTTCTCGCGGTCGCAAGCACTCACTTGGAGCAAAATACCTGAAAGCACTTTATCTAACGAAAGAAGGCTGCTATGCGCACGATTGGAATGAGCGACTACACCGTCGGCGAGGACTGCTTTGACGAGCTGCCCGGCGCGCTGGACGAGTACGGAGCGGCCAAGGTCGCGATTATCGGTGGTAAACGAGCACTGGCCGCGGCGCTTCCCAGTATCGAAGCGGCACTGGAGGGCACCGACATCGAGATTCTGGAGACACGCGTCTACGGCACCAACAGCACGCGTGCCAATATCGCCAAGCTTGTTAACTCCCCCGCCTGCCGAGAGGCCGATGTGCTCATCGCATGCGGTGGCGGCAAAGCGCTCGACACCGTCAAGACGGCGGCCATCGAGCTCAAGAAGATCGTCTTTACGGTACCGACGATCTGCTCCAACTGCTCGGCCGCGACCGCCATTGCCGTTGTCTACAACGACGACGGCTCGCTCGAGGGCTATTCGTACCCCAACCGCCCCGCGCACATCTTCATCAACCCCAAGATCATCGCCGAGGCTCCGGCGGAGTACTTCTGGGCGGGCGTGGGCGATGCCCTGTCCAAGCAGCCCGAGGTCGAGTACGCCACGAGCGCCGGCAACCTGGAGCACACCGCAGGTCTTGGCCTGGCGCTCGCACACACCTGCTCCGAGCCGCTGTTTACCTATGGCGTGCAGGGTCTTGAGGACGTTCGCCAGAACCTGTCGACCGAAGCCGTCAAGCAGATCGCGCTCGATATCGTGGTCAACACGGGCTACGTCTCCAACCTGACCAACCAAAACGATTACTACTACAACTCGAGCGTGGCGCATGCGTTCTACAACGCCACCTGCAGCATTCCGCGCGAGGGCACCTACCTGCATGGCGAGGTCGTGAGCCTGGGCGTGCTGGTGCTGTTTGCCTACACGGGCGATACCGAGAACCTTGAGCGCTACTCAGCCTTTAACAAGCAGATGGGACTGCCCGTGACGCTTGAGCAGGTCGGGCTTTCCGAGTCCGATATCCCCGCCCTGTGCGAGTACGCGCACACCACCAACGAGTGGAAGCAGGGAAACCCCGGGCCCTTCACCGACGAAAAGTTCGCCGCCGCCATCAAGGCTGCCAACACCTACGGCCACACGCTCCTCGCCTAACCTACCAAAACCACCACAAAGGGGACAGTGAACTGCGCCCCGAAACTTGGACTGAATAAATAGCGACTACGCCGCAAGGGCCCGGTTCCGGAACTCCTCCGGCGTCAGGCCCTTCAATCTTACCTGCCTGCGCCGCGTGTTCCAATGGGCTATGTACCCCTCTAGGTCGCGCTTGAAGTCCCCGAAGCTGCCCCACTCCCTGCCGCGGTAGAACTCGTCCTTCACGTGGCCGAAGAGCTGCTCGGTGGTGGCGTTGTCGATGCAGTTCCCCTTGCTCGACATGCTCTGGGTGATGCCCGCCCCCTCCAGCCTGGAGGTGTAGGACTCGTGCTGGTACTGCCAGCCCATGTCCGAATGCATGGTCGGCGCCGCCCCGTCGGGCAGGGCCTCGAGGAGCCGGTCGAGCATCCTGTGCTGCTGGGCGAGGTCCGGCGAGGTCGATATGTCGCTCGCCACGATCTCCTTCGTGCAGAAGTCGAGCACCGGGGCCCAGTAGGCCTTGGCGCCGGCCACCTTGAACTCGGTGACGTCGGTGCCGAGCTTCTGCCACGGCCCCTCGGCGCCGAAGTCCCTCGCGATGACGTTCTCGAACGTGCTCCCCACGAGCCCCCTGTAGGAGCTGTACCGGCGGCGGGAGCCCCGGCGGCGTATCCCGCACCGGATGCCCATCTCGCGCATCATCTTGAGCACGGTCTTGTCGGCCACGACCGCGCCCAGCTCGGCGCGCAGGCACATGGCTATCTGCCGGTGCCCGCAGCCGTTGGCGGTGCGCGAGAATATCTCGGCCGCGGCGTCGCGCAGCTCGGGCCGGGTCGGCCTCCGCGGGTGCGCCAGCGCGTAGTAGTAGGTCGACCTCCTGAGCCCCGAGCACTCCAGCAGGTGGCGCAGGGAGTGCCCCTCCGCGCGCAGCGCCCTCACCGCCTCGGCCGCCGCCCTGGTCAGAGCCCGTCCCGCTCGACCAGGGCGCGCAATTTTTTAGGTAGGCGACCTCGGCCTCGAGCCTGCGGCAGCGCTCCTCGAGCTCCTGCTCGCGGGTGCGGGCCCGGGGTTTCGACCTCGACCCCCTCGGTCTGCCCTTCGGGCGGGGCCGCAGCGCCTCGGCGCCGCCCTCGCGGTAGAGCCTGCACCAGCGCTCCAGCGGGGATTTCGACCTGATCCCGAACTCGGCCATGGCGTCGGCCTTCGCCATCCCGTCGTCGACCACGGCCGACGCCGCGGCGACCCTCTGCTCGAATGTGTAACTGGATTGCTTCCCGTCCATGGACAGCAGCGCCTCGCTTCCGAACGCCCGGTATACCCACTGCCATTCTCTCACGGTCTCGCGGGGGACGGACAGGGCCTCGGCCGCCGGCTTGCAGCCGACGCCGGCGTCGAAGAGCTCGACGGCCCGCCTCCTGGACTCCAGGTCGTGCTTCGACCTGAGATCTATACTCATGGAAAACCTCCCATTTCCCGATGTCCAAGAAATGGGAGGCAGTTCACAGGCACCTTTGTGGTGGTTTTATATTGCTCCAGCATTCAGTTCGTACTCGGAACGGTAAACAGAAACGAACAGAGGCAGGGTATCATCGTGGTGATGGTATCCTGCCTTTTGTTTTGCGGGATCAAGGTCGCTTTATGCGAACTTGATCGCCACTTATATGGCGCATTGATGGCAATTGCTTCGTACGTGCATACCGGGAGCCTGTACACCTCTGGCAAGGCGTAACACACTAGACTTTGTTCCAAAGTCCGTGTGCTAAGGGGGCAGGCCCCTTAGAATTCCTGTGGAGTGTGTACGCACGTACGCAGGAAAACGGCAAAATTTCGCTATATCAGGGCGTTCTTTCATTGGAGAGTATGGTATACACGGCTTAGTTCAACAAATAAGAATTTATATATAAAGGAGAATATTGATGAAACTGTTTTTATGTTCTCACTTTTCAAGTGTAGGAAGTCTGATAAAGGAAGAAATTGAAAATAAAAAAGTCGCATTTATTCCAACAGCTTCGCTGCGTGAAGGCTACACCGGTTATGTCGGCTCGGCTCGAAAATTATTCAAAAAGTTGGGAGCAATCGTAACTGAAATTGATATTTCAACGGAGGCTTATTCAACGATACAGTCTCTTTTTGAAGATGCGGATGTGATCTATTTTACCGGCGGAAATTCTTTTTTCCTTATAGACCAGCTCCGTAAAACGGGAACGGATGAGCTGTTGAAGAAAGAATTGGCAAAGGGAAAACTGATGATTGGTGAATCGGCAGGTGCGATTGTATGCGCTCCAAGCATCCAATATATCGAGCAAATGGATGAAAAGCCGGAGGACTACTCACAAGAAGATGATGCAGGGCTTAATTTGATTGATTTCTATGTTCTTCCGCATTATCTTACAGCACCATTTAAGAAAGTTACCGAGAAGATAATGACTGAGTTTTCGGATTTGAATCTATGCCCAATTAACAACCGTCAGGGAATTGTAATTGATGGTGAATGTTCAAAGGTAATTTGCAAAGACTAATTTGAATATTTCAGTTTGCTGTACTCATTCCTAGCAGGGTTTGGGGCGGGCACGCCCCAACAAGAAGCTGTCCCAAAGGGGCAAGAATGGGGACTGCGGACGATTTCTTGGACCGCTACGCGGCCCTTCCCAGCGCGGCGCGGAACTCGGCCGGCGTGCGGCCGCCGAGCGCATCGCTGCGCCTCTCCGTATTGTAGCGGCCGATCCAGGCCCCGAGCTCCTCGATGAAGCGGGCGGGGGCCCAGCCCGACCAGTCCCTGCCGTGCCAGAACTCCCTCTTGAGCAGGCCGAAGAAGCCCTCCATCGCGGCGTTGTCCGGGCTGCAGCCCTTGGCGGACTGGATTGGCTACACTGATGTGGACAGTTCCGGGAGGGGCGCAAGAGACGGGAAGGCCGTGTGCGCGTTCCTGCGTGAGGGCCGCGGGGAGGGGCTGCCTGGGTACGGCGCCTGTCAACTCGGTCTACGTCTTTGATGACCGGGTCGTACTCAATATCAACTTCACGGATGATGCCAAAACGGTCACCCGTGAGGAAGTGTTGGGTTCGAGTGCTATGGACAATGTTCCAGCATGCTGGGATCGAATTCGCTTGCCGGGATCACGCGGTAGCCGTGGCGCAGGAGCAGGTCAACGAAGACACCGTTACCCGTTGTGAGCGTGCCGCTGAAGGAACCGTCGTAGATATGGCCCACGCCGCACGACGGACTGCGATCCTGCAAAATGCACGCAACAATCTCGGACGGGCCGCCCGCCTGCTCGCACATATCGAGCGCACGTTGAGCACCCTGGCGAAACTCGCGATCAACCGACACGCCCTCGCAGGTACGAACCTCTCCGTTCACAATCTCGGACGGCTTGCGCGGTGTAGGCAAGCCACCAAAAACCTCAGGGCATACCAACAGGACCTCGGTCCCCGTACGCTCGCAAGCCTCGACCAGCTCGCGATGGTAGTTGTCGAGCCCGTTATACTTGCAGCTCTCGCCCATCAAACAGGCACTTACCACGATCTTCATATACAACTCTCCCCACGCAAAACGCCCCATTTGAGATGGACACTCAAATGGGGCGATTGACACTGTGCAACTAGTATTACTGCTGCTTTGGCATCAGCGGGTTCTCGCGCGTGAGGAGATTCATAAACTCCTCACCCGTGATCGTCTCCTTCTTGTACAGATAACGAGCCAGCTCGTGGAGCTTAAACTTGTTCTCCTTGAGAATCTGCAGGGCGCGGTCATGCGCATCCTCGATCAGCTTGGCGACAATCGCGTCCACGCGCTCGGCCGTACCGGGGGCGCAGGTGAGAGACGTGTCCTGGTTGAGGTACGCATTCTGAACGGTACCGAGTGCCATCATGCCAAACTCATCGGACATACCAAAGCGCGTCACCATGTTACGGGCGAGCTTGGTGGCCTGCTCGATATCGTTGGCTGCGCCGGTCGTCATCTCACCAAAGATGAGCTCCTCGGCTGCACGGCCACCGCAATAGACGGCGAGCTTGTCCAGGACCTCCTGGCGTGTGGTCAGGAAGCGCTCATCCTCCTCGACCTGCATGGTGTAGCCCAGAGCACCGCTCGTGCGCGGTACGATGGTAATCTTCGTGACCGGCGCAGAGCCCTTCTGGCGAGCGGCAACGATGGCATGGCCGATTTCGTGGTAAGAAACGACCTGCTTCTCGTGATCGGACAGCACCGTGGACTTGCGCTGCTGACCGGCGATGACGACCTCCACCGACTCCTCGAAGTCGTCCTGGGTTGCACGCTTGCGACCCTCGCGAACGGCGCGCAGGGCGCCCTCGTTGATGATATTGGCCAGGTCGGCACCCGAGGCGCCGGGCGTGGCACGGGCGATCGCAGTCAGGTCGATCGGGGGCTGCGTCTTCACGCTCTTGGCATGGAGCTCAAGGATGTTCTTGCGGCCGGTCAGGTCGGGCAGCTCAACGGGGATGCGACGATCAAAACGGCCGGGGCGCAACAGGGCCGGGTCAAGGCTGTCGGGTCGGTTGGTAGCAGCGAGAACGACAATACCCTTGTGGTTATCGAAGCCGTCCATCTCGGTCAGCAGCTGGTTGAGCGTCTGCTCGCGCTCGTCGTTGCCGCTAAAGCCGCCGCCGTCACGCTTTTTGCCGATGGTATCGATCTCATCGATAAAAACGATGCACGGGGCCTTTTCCTTGGCCTGCTTAAACAGGTCACGCACCTTAGCAGCGCCGCGACCGACAAACATCTCAACAAACTCCGAGCCCGAAATGCTAAAGAACGGAACACCGGCCTCGCCGGCCACAGCCTTGGCAAGCAGGGTCTTACCGGTACCCGGAGGGCCGACAAGAAGAGCACCGCGCGGCAGCTTGGCGCCGATCTCCTCGTAGCGCTGCGGCTTCTCCAGAAAGTCGACGACCTCCTTAAGGGATTCCTTGGCCTCTTCCTGGCCAGCAACGTCCTTAAAGGTCACGCCCACATCCTTGGAAGCGATAACGCGAGCACCGGACTTGCCCAGTCCGCCGCCGCCAAAACCACCGCCGCCAAAGTTCATCGACGGGCCGTCATCGCCCATGGCCTTCTTCATGCGACGATTGAGCCACCAACCGATGAGGAAGAAGATAGCCATGGGAAGAATGAGCGTAAGCAGGTAGTAAGTCATCAGACCCGAGTTCTTATCGGGGACAACAGATTCCAGCGAGGCGCCGGATTCAAGCACGCGATCGGTAAAGCCCGCATCGTTTGGCACACCGGTCGTCTTGTAGGCGATGTTCTCGTCCTCGCCCTTCTTGGTGTAATAAATCGTGTAATCGTCCGTATTGTATTCGACCTTGTCGACACTCTTCTTATCGAGCGCTTTGACAAAGGTCGAGTAATCGGTCTTCGTAATCTGCTGCGTGTGACCGATGTTGGGGAACAGAACGGTCGAGAGCACGAGGTAGACGACGAAGGCGATGAGCACGTAGAGGATCATATTCCGTCTACGTTTGTTGTCATCCATCTCCATCTGCTTGAACTCCATCTACTGGGGTTGATAATGCTTTCTAGAATACCCAACCCGAGCGACGATAAACCGACGCCGGGCACGAAAGGACAGAGATGGCATCACTGGAAGTCGGCAAGGTTCAGATCTACACGGGCGACGGCAAGGGCAAGACGACGGCTGCGCTGGGGCTTGCACTGCGCGCCACGGGCTATGGACTTAACGTGCTTATGCTGCAGTTTGCCAAGAAGCTGCACTGCGCCGAGCATGATGCGGCGCCCCGTTTAGGTCTGCGCATCGTACAAGCCGACCGCGACACGCCCGAAGCCTGTGCCGCACAGATCATGGAGCTGGCGCGCGAGCAGATTAGCCAAGTCGACGTTCTGATTCTAGACGAACTTGGCGAGGCCATGCGCCGTGGATTTGTGACGCGCGTGGATGTCGAAGCGCTGATCGCGACAAAGCCCGCCACCACGGAGCTCGTGCTCACCGGCCGCGGTCTGCTGCCCCTCGCCGATCTGGCAGACCTGGTCACCGAAATGCGCCCCGTCAAACATTACTTCGACGAAGGCCTCCTAGCCCGCCAAGGCATCGAATACTAAATGATCCGAAGGGGACGGAGGAAAACGGATCATTTTGCCTTATTGCCAGGTCAATGATCCGTTTTCCTCCGTCCCCTACGGATCATTAGGCGGTGGCGCGGCCGAGCCAGTTGCCGCTGTGGTGGTAGATGGTAAACATCGTGGCCGTGATGAGCCAGGTTACGGGGTAAACCAGCAGCAGGTGCTCAAGCGACGGATCGAACGGCATAATCGCAAACACCCAGATCACCCTGAGCACGACGGTGCCAAAAATCGTGAGCATCATAGGCTGGAAGCTCACGCCAGCGCCGCGGATGGAGCCGGACGCGTTTTCGATAATCGAGAAGATCGCGTAGAACGGCGCGATGAAATGAAGAATCGTCGTGGTGTAGGCCGAAATCGAAGCATCGTCGACAAACAGACGCGACAACGGACCCGAGAACACCAGTAGCACGGCAGACAGGCCACCAATGAGCATAAACGACAGCACAAGCGACGTATGGTAGCCCTTGCGCATGCGCTCGTAGTTGCGCGCGCCAAAGTTCTGTGCCGAGAACGTGGTGATCGAAACGCCAAGCGCCTCGGTAACCATCCAGACAATGCCATCCAAACGGCCCGAAAGACCCCACGCCGTGGTGACATCGGCACCAAACGAGTTGACCGACACCTGAATCAAAACGTTGGAAATCGAATACGCAGCAGACTGAAAGCCAAGCGGCAGACCACACGAGATCATGCTCTTACAAATGCCAGGATCAATGCAGAGTTTGGACAGTGAAAGCCGCCACGCACCCGGAGCGTGCATCATACGAATCACGATCATCGTGGCGTTGGAGCAAATGGTCAGCGCCACCGCGATGCCGCAGCCCAGAGCCTCCATATGAAGCACGGCAACGAAGATGACATCCAGCACCGCATTAACAAGGCAGCCGGAAGCAATGATCACAGCAGGACCGCGTGTGTCGCCCACGGCGCGCAGCAGCGCCGTTCCCATATTGAGCAGCAGCGCCGCAACCATGGCGGCAAAATAGCAACGAGCATAGGCCACGCCCTCGGCCAATAGTTCATGCGGCGTGTTCATAAGTACCAGCATGGGCTCAACGAACACTATGCCAAGAATCGAGAAAACGATACCGCCCACCAGCGCGAGCGTCATGGCCGTATGGACCGAACGACTCAATCGCTCATCATCGTGCTGACCAAAATACTGACCGGTAATGACCGCGCAGCCAGCGCCAACGCCAACGCAAAAGCCGATGCAGAGCTCGGTGAGCACCATCGTGGCCTGAATGCCACCCAGCGCGAGCTTGCCGCCAAACTGACCGACGATATAGGTACCGATAAGCGTGTAAGCCTGCTGAAAAAACGAGCTAAAGAAGATAGGGACGCACAGCGAAAGCAGTTGCTGCCAAATGACACCCTGCGTCACATCGATAGCCGTAGATTTCTTAGCCACACGCCCTCCCCAACAGCGTACATCAAACAACAAAACGGCAATTTAAGACCAAAGCCAATACCAGCTTAGCACCGACCGGTATCGGCCGAAACGCCCCGAACCAGAGCCCAGTGCGAAATAATTGCCTAGTGATACAGCCCCGGCTGGTAGTGGTACTCGTTGCTCACATGCGGGCACAGCTGCCAAAAGGCGACAGCACTTGCCGCGGCCACGTTAAGCGAATCGACCCCGTGCGCCATCGGAATACGCACGGCGCGGTCGCAGCCCGCAATGGTCTTGGCGCCCAAGCCAGCACCCTCGGTGCCCATAAAGATTGCCAGGCGGTCAATCTCCTGCAGCGCGGGATCGTCCAGCGACACCGAATCATCCGTCAACGCCATAGCGGCACACGAAAAGCCGGCATCGTGTAGCGCCGCCAGCCCATCATGCGGCCATACGCGCGCTTCGCTGCCAATGCGTGTCCAGGGCACCTGGAACACCGTGCCCATGCTCACGCGGGCAGAACGACGATACAGCGGATCACAACACGTAGGACTGACCAAAATGCCGTCGACGTTGAGCGCGGCCGCCGAGCGGAATATTGCGCCCACATTGGTATGGTCGACAATGCCCTCGAGCACGCACACGCGCACCGGGCGCTCCCCCGCCGCCTCGACGACGCCGCCCAAGAACTCATCAACCGGAATCTGTCGCGGGCGACGAAATGCCGCGAGCGCACCGCGCGTCACGTTAAAACCCGTCAGCCGCTCCATAAGCTCCATCGAGGCAACGAACACGGGAACCGGACCCGCGCCCTCGCGTACCGCCAGGCGCTCAAACAGCGGCATCATCTGGTCGAGCCAGCGCTCGCCCAAAAGAAAGCTCACCGGCTCGTATCCGGCGCGAACCGCACGTTCGATGACCTTGGCACTCTCGGCGATAAAAATGCCCTTCTGCGGCTCCAGCACGCAGCGCAGCTCACGCTCGGTCAGTCGCACGTAGGCATCAAGCCGCTCGTCCTCGAGCGAATCGATTCGCAGCACCTCAACGGCATCAGTCATAGCAGCCAGCCCGCACCTTTCTTTACAGCGCATCTATACCAAACGAGGCGACGCTAAGCGCCGCCCCATGCATTCAAACAATCCGATGATACCGTTCACGCCGGACGATTTACGCCTCAACGCGACGATACGTTACGAACTCATAATCGACACCCTCGTCGCCCTCGCCCGAGGCAATCGTGGCAACACCGCCACGCCGCGCAATCTCCCACGCGGGATCGGCATCCAGATCGGGAAAATACGTATCCACGTCATGCACGCAATGGTTATGCGTAACCTCGGCCTCGGCGCAATACGGCAAAAACTGCCGATACACCTCGCCGCCACCGATCACCCACGCAACGGGCTCATCGGCTACCGCGGCGAGCGCTTCGTCGATGCTATGCACCACGTCGACGCCCATGGGAGCAAAGTCCCCATCGCGCGTGAGCACGATATTGCGTCGATTCTTAAGCGGGCGCCCGCCGGGAAAACTCAGCAGCGTCTTGCGTCCCATAATGACCGGACAGCCTTTGGTGCACGCCACAAAATGGCGCATATCGGAGCGATTGGACACCACCATGTCGCCCTCGCAACCAATGCCCCAGTCGTCACACACGGCGACAATGGCAGAAAGCTTACACGTCATGCGCGTCACCTACACCGCAATGGGGATGTTCTTGACCTGAGGGCCGTGCTCATAGCCCTCGACAATCAGATCATCGGTCGTAAACGCATAGAAATCATGCACATCGGGGTTGAGCGTTACCTTGGGAGCCGCAAACTGCGGACGCTCGATAAGCTCGCGGACGATATCGACATGACGGTCGTAAATGTGGGCATCGGCGATCACATGCAGCAGCTCGCCAGCGATCATATCGACCGACTGCGCGACCATCATCAGCAAAATGGCGTACTGGCACACATTCCAGTTGTTCGCAGCCAAAATATCCTGGCTGCGCTGGTTGAGAATCATGTTGAGCGTCGGTTTATCATCCTGCGGACGCTGCGTCACGTTATACGTCACGCTGTAGGCACACGGATACAGGTGCATCTCGGACAGGTCGCTAAACACATAGGTGTTCGTCATAATGCGGCGGCTGTACGGCGTGTTCTTAAGGTCGTACAGCACGCGATCCATCTGGTCAAAGTCGCCCTCGGCATAATGGCTCTTCTGCCCAATCTGATACCCGTAGGCCTTGCCGATGGAGCCAGTCTCGTCGGCCCACTCGTCCCAAATATGGCTGTTGAGGTCATGCACGTTATTGGACTTCTTTTGATAGATCCATAGGATCTCATCCATGGCAGATTTGAGGGCCGTACGACGCAAGGTAAGCGCCGGAAACTCCTCACGCAGGTCATAGCGTGCCGTGACACCAAAGTTTTTAATGGTATAGGCAGGGGTGCCATCCTCCCACACCGGGCGGACCTTTTGGCCCTCGGTGGTGGTGCCATGGTCCAGAATATCGCGGCACATGGTTACAAACTGTTGATCAGCCTTGCTCATTGACCCTCCTGTCAGTCGCCTAAAAGCGAGATTCATTGTATCCCAGGCACATGCGGCCCCACAGCCCAAACATATGCCTTCATTTTCTGGCATATGCCAGAAATTCCTTGCGTTAATCTGCGCGTTCGCTATTCTATTGTTGACATATGTCAGATAAGGAGCACGTATGGCAGGAAGACGCGAGAAACTGCGCCGCGTCGGGATCATCCCCGAATACCGCGGCTTTACCCCTGACGGCCTAGCCAGCGGAGACGCCATCGACATGACGGTCGACGAACTCGAGGCGCTGCGCCTGTGCGACCTGGAAGGCCTTAACCAAGAGGCAGTCGCAAAGCAGATGGGTATCGCGCGCGCCACGGTGGCGGCTATTTGCAGCCGCGCACATCGCAAGGTGGCAAACGCGCTGGTCAACGGGCGGGCGCTCGTCATCGAGGGCGGCAATATCGCGTACTCCCCCATCACCGCAACGACGGCCGCATGGCCAGCAAAGGAGGTCGACACCATGAGGGTGGCAACCACGTACGACAACGGCAACATCTTTATGCACTTTGGCCGCAGCGAGCAGTTCAAGATCTACGACATTCAGGATGGCAAGGTACTCAACGAGCAGGTCGTGGGCACCGACGGCACCGGCCACGGTGCCCTTGCGGGCCTGCTCGCCAACGGTGGCGTGGACACGCTCATCTGCGGCGGCATCGGCGGTGGCGCCATCAACGCGCTTGCCCAAGCCGGCATCACGGTGTACGCAGGAGCTCAGGGCAGCTGCGACGCTTGTGTCGAGGCCCTTATCGCCGGAACGCTCGCACAGAACGGCGAGGCCACGTGCGGCTGCCACGGCCATGACCACGACCACGCCCACGAACATGGCGAGTCCTGCAGCTGCCACGGCCATCACGAGCACGAGGGCCACGAGGACTGCGGCTGCCACTAACGGCACGGCACCGCGAGCTCGGGGCGCGACGCTGAACGCAGCCCAACTATCAAAGCCAACAACAAAGGCCACCCGGTAGCTTCCGAGTGGCCTTTGCCATATCAAGCTGGAATTACAGCCCTATTTCTTATTGCGCATCTGTGCTTCCATCTGGCGCAGCAGCTCCATATCGGACTTGGGACCGCCCGTACCCAGGCCGCCCATGCCGCCCAGACCCATAGCGTCCAGCCCAGGGATATTGGGCATGCGCATCTTCTTGCCCTTCTTGCCCTTTTTGCCCTTCTTGCCGCCGGCCTGTGCCTGATTGGCCATCGTGCGCATGCGGCCCATCATCTTGTTCATCTCGCCCCACTGCTTCATAAGGCTGTTGACCTCGGTGGGGGTCACACCGGCGCCCTTGGCGATACGCGCGCGACGCTGGCCGTTGATGATGGAGGGACGCAGACGCTCCTCCTTGGTCATCGACATGATGATGGCCTCGTTCTTGTCGAAGATGCCCTCGTCCAGGTTACCGCCCATCTGGTTGAGCGCGCGCTGGCCACCGGGGAGCATGCCCAGGATACCCTTCATGCCGCCCATCTTTTTGACGGCTTTCATCTGGTCGAGCATGTCGTTCATGGTGAAGCCCTCGCGCAGCATACGCTCGGCAGCCTCAAGCTGCTCTGCATCGGCTGCCTCCTGGGCCTTCTCGATAATACCTACGACATCACCCATGCCCAAGATGCGCTTGGCCATGCGGTCCGGGTAAAACGGCTCCAGCGAGTCGGGCTTCTCGCCCATGCTCACGAACTTGATGGGCTTGCCGGTCACCTGACGCACCGAAAGTGCGCCACCGCCACGGGCGTCACCGTCGAGCTTGGAGATGATAACACCGTCAAAGTCAGTGCGCTCGGCGAAGGTCGAGACGACGTTGACGATATCCTGGCCGGTCATGGCATCGACGACCATCAGCACCTGATCGGGCTTGACGGCCTTCTTGATGTCCACGGCCTCCTGCATCATTTGCTCGTCGATCTGCAGACGACCGGCGGTATCGACGATGACCACGTCACGCAGATGGTCGACGGCCTCCTGGATGGCGCCCTTGGCGATATCGACCGGGTGCTCGCCGTCACCGCGGAAGACCGGCACGCCGATCTCGCCACCGAGCGTGGAAAGCTGGTCGGCAGCAGCGGGACGGTAGACGTCGCACGCGGCGAGCAGCGGCGAGCGGCCCTGCTTCTTGAGCAGGTAGGCAAGCTTTACGGCAGCCGTGGTCTTACCGGAGCCCTGCAGGCCCACGAGCATGATGACATTAGGAATGCGGTTACTAAAAACGAGCTTGCTCTCGGTGGAGCCGAGCATCTCGGTGAGCTCGTCGAGCACGATCTTGACGACGTTTTGCGCCGGCGACAGCGACTCCATGACCTCGGCGGTCATGCAGCGCTCCTTGGTCTTAGCAACGAACTCCTTGACGACCTTAAAGTTAACGTCGGCCTCGAGCAGCGCCATGCGAATGTCGCGCATGGCCGAGGTGATATCGGCCTCGGTCAGCTTACCCTTGCCGCGCAGGCGGTCAAATGTGTCGTTGAGGCGATCGCTCAGGGAATCAAACACTGGTTACTCCTTAGTTGGACTCGCCCACCAGGGCGCGGCAGAAATCTTTGGCGTTAAACTCCTGCAGGTCATCGACCTGCTCGCCCACGCCGATGCGCAGGATCGGGAGCTTGAGCTTCTCGGCCACGGCCATGGCGATACCGCCCTTAGCAGTGCCGTCGAGCTTAGTCATGATAATACCGTCCAGGCCCAGCGCCTCGTTAAACTCGAGCGCCTGGTTCAGACCGTTTTGGCCCGTCGCGGCATCGATTACGAGGACGACCGAGACAGGCATGGGGCCGGCAGCCATATTGGCGGCGCGCTTACGCGTCACGTTGACCACTTTGGCAAGCTCGCGCATGAGCTCGGGGCTTGTGTGCAGACGGCCGGCGGTATCGATGAGCACCAGGTCGCTGCCGCGCTTATCGGCCTCGTCGAGCACGTCATAGCACACGCTCGCCGGATCGGAGCCGCGGTCACGCTTAATAACCGGTACGCCGGCACGCTGGCCCCACACATCGAGCTGCTCGATGGCGGCGGCGCGGAAGGTGTCGGCCGAACCGATCACCACGTTCTTGCCGCGGGCAGCCATGGCGCTCGCAATCTTGCCGACCGTTGTGGTCTTGCCGGCGCCGTTGATGCCCACAAACAGCACGCAGCTCGGCGTATCGGAAAACGGATCACGCTCAACAGGCACAAAATGGCCCTCGAGCTGCTCGGCCAGAGCGCGGCGAAGCTGCGGGGCGGTCTTAAGGTTCTTCTTGGCAGCAGCATCGCGCAGGTCATCGGAGACCTGAATAGCGACCTCGGCACCCATGTCACCCATGACGAGGGTGTCCTCAAGGTCCTCCCAAAAGTCCTCGTCGACCTCGCCACCAAAGTAGAAGACCTCGTTGAGGGCCTCGCGGCTGCGCTCAAGTCCGCGCGAGAGAGCGTCAAAGAATCCCATTATGCATTCACGACCTTTCCGGTTTCGCGATCGAGTTTTTGCGAGACGACGCGGCTGACGCCGTCGGCTTGCATCGAGACGCCATAGAGAACGTCAGCGTCCTCCATAGTACGGCGCTGATGCGAAATGACCAAGAGCTGTGTATCGGAACGCAGCACATCGAGGGCTCCGATGAGCTTGGACAGGTTGGCGTCATCAAGCGCCGCCTCGACCTCGTCAAGCACATAGAACGGCACCGTGCGCGTGCGGTACACGGCAAAGAGCAGGGCGAGCGCCGTCAGACTCTTCTCGCCACCCGACATGAGCATCATCTTAGTAATGCGCTTGCCGCGCGGCTGCGCCACAACCTCAATGCCCGTCTCGGCAGGATGCTCGGGATCGGTCATCTCAAGATGAGCCTGGCCACCCGGGAACAGCATGGCGAAGATCTCGCGGAAGTTCGCGTCGACCTTCTCAAACGTCACCAGAAACGCCTTGCGCATCTTGCGATCAATGGCCACTGTGATCTTGGTGAGCGCCTTGCGCGCGCTCTCCAGATCGGCCAGCTGGTCCTCGATGTAGTCGGCGCGGCGCTTGAGCTGCTCGTACTCCTCCATGGCAACCTGGTTCACGGGGCCCAGATTGTTGATATGACGCACGAGCTGGTTGAGCTCCCGCTCGGCGGCGTCGCGGTCGGTGGGAGCAGGAAGCATGAGCGCTTCCTCGAGCACCGTGGTGCCATCGGCGGTAATGGCCTTAATGGCGGCCTCTACCTGCACCTCAAGCTTGCCGCGGGAAACCTTGAACTCGTTTTGCGTGGCAGTGGCGGTATCGACCCGCTCCTTAGCGCGGGCAACCTCGGCCTTGGCATCCTCGATGGTCTTCTTGAGCGAAGCGGAGTCCGCCTCTTCCAGAGAGGCCTGGTCACGCAGGCGCGCTGCCCAATCCGATGCGCGTTCCAACAGGGCAGAATAGCGTTCGTGCATGGGGTCGACGCGCAGGCGCAGCAGCTCGAGCGAGCGCGAAGCCTGGCGTGTTCCGCGGATACGACGGTCGATGCCCTCAAGACGATGCTCAAGGTCGGGCACGCGGCCCTTCAGCGAACGCAGGCGCTCGCTCGTCTGGGCCAGGCGCACCTTGGCATCGGCGAGCTTACCGGCGGCCTCGGAATCGTCACGGCGAACGCGATCGAGCTCATCGTTGGCCTCGGCAATCTGGAGACCCAGGTCGCTTGCCTGTGCACGCGCCTCGTCACGCGAACGGGTGAGTTCGTCAACGCGCGGGCGCGCAGCGCGAACGGCCTCGGCGGCCTGCTCGCGGCGCTTGGAGATGCGCACGTGCTCGACCTCGGCGTTGTTGGCGCTTTGCTCCAGGCGGCCAATCTCGGAGAGCAGCGAGCGGCGCTCGCCCTCAAGACGGGCGATCTCGCCGGCGGCATCGCCCTCGGCGGCACGCGCCTCCTCAACGGCCGCATTGGCCTCGACGACCTGATCCGACACATGCTCAAACACAGCAGCCAGATCGGGTTCCAGGCCCTCGAGCTCACGGATGCGGCGCTTGCGCTCCAAAGCACCCGAAGCCTCGCCGGCGTCGAGCCCCACACGCACCAGGCCGCCGCAGGCGACGCGGGCGCCATCGGGGGTCACGTAAGTCACGCCGTCAACGACAGGCGCGGCCAGCGCAGCCGCCAAGTCGTCGACAACGTAATAGCCGCCGAGCAGCGCCTCGACAACCGGGCCATAGCCGGCGCGTACGGACAGGCGATCGACCAGGCGGGAACCGGCAGCGCCCTTAGCGGCAGCAGAGGCGCTCACACCGCGCGCGACCAGCAGCGCCTCGCCCGAGGCCTTCTTCTGGTCCAGAGCGGCACGACCGGCACGCTCAAGCGCGGACGCATCGTCGAACAGCAGCGCATCGATATCGCCGGCGAGCAATTGCTCAACCAGGCCCTCAAGCTCACGCGGGGCCTCGAGCACGTCGCCCAGACGACCCGAGACATCGTCGCCCAGCGCACCCATCAGACGGCTCACCAGCGGCGAGCTGTCAGCCATGCGGGCATCGAGCTTCTTTTGGCTGGCAAGCTCCGAGCGCACCTCGGACAGTTTGTTGCGCGCCTCGCTCTCGCGGACACGCAGGTCCTTAAGGGCTGCACGGGCGACCTCGGTAGCCTCGCGAGCATCAATCTGGGCTTGACGGGCCTGATCAAGTGCACTGTCGAGCTCCTCGGCGCGGTCGCGACGGCTCTCGAGTGAGGCCGTGACTTCCTCGAGCTGCTCGTCGATCTGCTCCAGGCGTGAGGCGTACATGTTGTCCTCGACCTCGGCGTTGCTCAGCGAGTCCTTCACCTTGGCGAGTTCGAGCGCCGCGTTATCGGCCACACGCTGCACATCGCGTTGCTCACGCGTAAGCTGCGAAATCTGATTGTCGAGCGCCACGCGCCGCTCGTGGAGCTGAGCGGCGGCAGGACCAGCGGCGTCAACGTCCTCCTGGGCCTGCATGTGCGCGCCGGTCACTTCCTCAAGCTGCGCACGCGCGTCCTCGAGCTCCTCTACCACGCGACGACGCTGATGCTCGGAGCTCGAGATCTGGCCGCGCATGTCGGACAGGCGCGACACCATGTTGTGGCCCTTTTCCTCGAGCAGGCGCATATCAGAGTTAATGCGGCCGACCACGTCTTGCATATGGCGGCGCTGCTCGCCCAGATCGCCCACAAACAGGCCCTTTTCCTCGAGCATGACCTGGAGCTTCTCGAGCTCGCGTTCCTTTTCGCCCAAGCGGTACTGCGCAAGCTCCAGCTCGGCGGCACCTTCCTTGGAGCGGCTCTCCAAGTCGTTCCACTGCGACTGCAGCGAACGCAGCTCGTCGACGGCTAGCATCTGCGTAAGCTCGTTCGCGCGCGAGGACAGCTCTTTGTACTTGCGCGCACGATCGACCTGACGCTCCAGAGGTCGCAGCTGACGGGCGATTTCCTTATTGATGTCGCGGGCACGCGTCAGGTGCTCGTCCATCGACTTAATCTTTTTGAGCGCACGCTCCTTGCGGCGTTTGTGCTTGGAAATGCCGGCGGCCTCCTCGATGAGGGCGCGGCGCTCCTCGGGGCGGCTCTGCAAAATGGCGTCGAGCTTGCCCTGGCTGATGATGGAATGCGTATCCTTGCCCAAGCCCGAATCGTGCAGGATGTCCTGAATGTCCATCAGGCGGCACGGACTCGAGTTGATGAGGTACTCGCTTTCGCCCGAGCGATACATACGACGGGCGATGGCGACCTCGTCAAAGTCGACGGGCAGCATATGGTCCGAGTTATCGAGCACCAGCGTGACCTCGGCGACACCCACCGGCTTGCGCGCTGACGAGCCCGAGAAGATGACATCCTCCATGGCCTGGCCGCGCAGCTGCTTGGCGCTCTGCTCGCCCAGGACCCACAGAATCGAGTCAGAGATGTTCGATTTTCCCGAGCCGTTGGGACCGACGATGACGGTCAGGCCCGGCTCAAACGTCATATGGGCGCGGTCGGCAAACGACTTGAACCCTTTGAGCGTGAGGGACTTGAGATACACGGTTCCTCGCTTAAACAGGCTTCTTGTTGAGAATCACGCCGTTGGTGGTGTAGCCCATGCGGTCAAGTGCCTCGAGTGCAGCGGCTCCCTCGGCTTCCTTCTTTGAGGAGCCGGAGCCGCGACCCTGGCGAATACCATCGATCAACACCACGGCGGTAAAGGTGGGCGCATGCGCAGGGCCCTCGGAGCCGACCAGCTTGTACGCGGGAGGCTCGTGGCCGTCGGCCTGCACGCACTCCTGCAAATACGACTTGGGGTTCGCAGGGTGCTCGGCACGCTCGGATGCCAAATGTGGCTTAAGCGTACGGTGGATAAACTCCGCCGCGGCATCCCAGCCGGCGTCCAGATACAGCGCGCCCACGAGCGACTCGTAGACGTTCTCGAGCGCCGAGTGCAGGCCGCGCGCGCCGGTACCGGTCTCGGAGGCACCAAAGATGATGATGTCATCGATACCCAGCTCGTGCGACACCTCGGACAGCGTGGCGCCCGAGACAAGGGACACCTTCAGGCGCGTGAGCTTGCCCTCGTCAAACTCCGGATAGGACACAAACAGGGAGCGTGCGACAACGGCGCCCAAAATGGAATCACCCAAGAACTCAAGGCGCTCGTAGCTTGCCGAGACTGGCTGGCCTTCGACGGCCGAAGGATGCGTAAGGGCCGCGCGCAGCAGCACCTTGTCATTGAACTCGTGGCCCAGAATCTCCTGGGCGCGCGTAAGTCGTTCGGATAAAGCCAAGACCTAAGCCTCCCTGGCGTTTTCGATCGCGTCGACGGCGTCGGCGACAGAGTTGAGCGAGAGCAGGGTCTCGTCATCGATCTCGAGATTGAACTCGTCCTCGATAGCCGTAACCAGTTGCAGGCGCTCGAGCGAGTTGGCATCGAGGTCGTCAAAGGTGGTCTCATCGCTAATTTCGGCAACATCGACGCCCAGAACGTCAGCAGCGACCTCGGCGATCTTGTCGAAGATTTCGGAGCGGTCCATAGCGCTTCCTCTCATAGTGCATGAATACCAAAAGAATGGTACCGCCCGGGCGGTACCAAGACACGGTTCTGATTCTACCCCACGAAGCAGGCCGCGAGGCACATAACAGCGCTCTAACTCGCTCTTACAAAACGATGCCGTCCATGGAGTTGGCGACGTTCTCGACCAGCCCCGCGCGCACGGCTTCGGCCGCCGCAAGCGTACCGTTTTTAACAGCCTCGACCGAGGTGGCGCCATGGCCGATCAGGACCACGCCACGCAGGCCCAAAAGAATCGCGCCGCCCTTGGCATCACCAGAGAGCTTGGCCTTAATCTCGCGCACCTGCTTTTTGATGAGCAGCGCGGCGATCTTGGTGCCGAGCGAGGCCATAAAGGCGCCCTTGAGCTCCTGCAGCAAAAACTTGGCAGCGCCCTCGGTAGCCTTGAGAGCGATATTGCCCGACATGCCGTCGGCAACAACGACATCGAAATTGCCCGAGGTGAGGTCGGTGCCTTCGCAGTTGCCCACAAAGCCCGGAACTGCGGCCTTCATAGCAGGGAAGCAGGCCTTGGTAAAGTTAGAACCCTTCTCGTCCTCGGTGCCGTTACCAAGCAGGCCCACGCGAGGATGTTCGATGCCCAGGACGACGCGGGCATAGGCGCTACCCATCTGGGCAAAACGCACCATGTCATCGACCTCGACATCGGGGTTGGCGCCCATATCGCACAGCACCGTCAGACCGCCGGCGCGATTGGGCAACGCATTGGTCAGACAGGGGCGCACCGGCTGCTTCTTGCCTTCGGCCTGATACCTAAACGGCGTCACGTATGCGGTAGCAGCGGCGGTCATGGCGCCGGTGGAGCCGGCGGAGAAGAACGCGTCCGCGTTGCCCTTTTTGATGGCGCGGCAGGCAAGCACGATCGAGGACTTGCGCTTGGTCATCACGGCGCGAATAGGATCGTCATCCATGGCGATAACGTCGGGTGCCTCAAGGGCCTCAACACGTGCATGGGAAGCAGCAAAGGGATTGACGATTTCAGAGGGGCCAGCTGCCAAGACCTCGATATCGGGATCGGCGGCAAGCGCAGCCTCGATACCATCGAGAACAACCTGAGGTTTCTCGTCTCCGCCCACAACGTCTACACAAACGCGAACGTTACTCATATACATGCTCCTTATACAAAAATGGCCGACTCATTGAGCCGGCCATTGTGGTTCCATTTGGAACGGCATCGCATCCAGAGTATACCGTTACTCGGTAACGATAACCTCGCGGTCCTTGTAGAAACCGCAGCTGGGGCACACGTGGTGCGGAAGCTTGACAGCGCCGCAACGGGGGCACGTGGACTGAGCCGCAGCCGAGATCTTCATGTTGGCGGAACGACGGGTGTGAGTGCGGATACGACCCTGCTTTTGTTTAGGTACGGGCATAGTGACCTTCCTTATGAACTATCCAGTGTGGCGATTACGCGCAAGTAGCGATACTACCACAGTTTTACTCATCGAGCTTGAGATTCTTCAATGCTGCAAATGGATTTTCCGTGGCAGCAGCCCATTCTGCCTCTGCCTGGGCGGCGCAATCGCATTGCTCGACGTTGAGATTGCAACCGCAAGTGGGACACAGACCGCGGCAATCGGGCTTGCAGAGCACCACAAACGGCGTGTCCATAACGACCGCGTCATTGATGGGCTCACCCAGATCGACGATGCGGTCCTCACCCAGGAGCTCGTAGCCGTCCTCGTAGGCCTCGGGATCCTCGGGCTCCTCAAAGAGGTAGAACTCCTCGATCTCGCCGGCGATATCAAACGAGGCGGGCTCCAGGCAACGGTCGCACTCGCCGGTGGCGTGCGCGCGGACCATGCCCGTGAGCAAGACACCGGTACCGGCATTGGTAAAGACAACGTCGTAGTCGATGCCGTCCTGTAGCTGGTACTCCTTCTCGCCCACCATGTAGGTGGCGACATCGACCTTACCGGTCAGCGGATACGAATCACCAGGAAACTCGAGCTGCTCGGAAAGATCGACGGTAACGCTCGGGAACTCAGCCATTACCACTGACCATTCTGTTGGGCGGCACCCTCGTTGAGCTGCTGACGGCAACGGGTAACGGTGCCGGTCAGGCTCTTGAGGTTCTCCTCCAGGTGCGTAAAGACCTGCTCCGCGTAGTCCTCGGCAGCATAACGCGTCTCGCGCTCGTACTGCTGGGCACGATCGCGGATGTCGTCGGCCTGCTGCTGTGCTAAGCGGACGATCTCCTGCTCACCAGCAATGGTGAGGGCCTGCTGCTGAGCGTCGGCGATGATGGAATCGGCCTGAGCGGCGGCGGAAGCCATAAGCTCCTCGCGCTCCTTAAGGATACGGCGGGACTTCTGCCACTCCTCGGGATAGCTCATGCGGATCTCGTCGAGGATGTTGAAGAACACGTCGGCGTCGATGACCTTGAACTGAGCGTTCTTGCCGAAAGGCGGCTTGGCTTCCTCGATCAGCCCTTCGAGCTCATCGACCAAGCTGACGATCCTATCGCCAGGAAAATTCTCGCCCGGCATCCGGTCTCCTTTCATAGGTAACATATCATCGTGCTAGTTTACCACATGCCACCAGGCAATAAAAAACGTCACGAAAAGCGATGTCTGAGCGCTTCGACCACGTTGGGCGGGACAAAGGTCGATACATCGCTGCCGAGTGAGGCGATCTGGCGAACGACCGAGCTCGAGATATAGCCGTACTGCGGCGCACTCATGACAAAGATGGACTCCAGCTCGTTATCCAAGCGATAGTTGAGATCTGCCTGCTGCAGCTCGTACTCAAAGTCGGTCATGGCGCGCAGGCCCTTGACCACGGCCCCCGCCCCCTGCTCGCGAGCGAAGTCGACCAAGAGGCCGGTAAAGGGCAGGACCTCGACGCCGTCGATATCACCGAGCGCCTCGCGGGCCAGCGCCACGCGCTCATCGAGCATAAACGTGGTACCCACACCGTTTTTACCCTGCGACTCGGCAACAGCGACGATCACACTGGGAAAGATGCGGCGGGCGCGGCGGATGACGTCGATATGGCCAAACGTGATGGGATCGAAGGTGCCCGGGACGATCACGCGGTTGATGGTGTCATTCATGGTCGTCCTCCTGAAACGTCGTGGCATCGTTGTTGTGAGCATCGGTGCCAGCGCAATCTTCCTCACCATCGTCATCGCCGACCCAACGAAGCAGGTCGACCGAGGTAATGCCGTAGCGCTTCTCGCGCACGATCTCAAAGCCTGCCGGATGCGCGCCCGCATCGGCGGCGGCATGCTCAAACAGGGCATAAGCGCCAGGTGCAAGCAGACCCTGCTGAGCCAGCTTCTGCAGCAGCTCCTCGACCGGCTCGGCACCAAAAGCATAGGGCGGGTCGAGCAGGACCAGATCAAAGGGGCCGCCCGGCACACGACCGCGCGAGGCACTCGCCAACATGTCGCCCGCTATCACGCGCCAACGCGCACGGTCACGGCAGAGCGACTCGATATTCTTGGTAATGAGCCGCGCGGCATTCCGATCGATCTCGAACGTCGTGAGCGAGCGGGCACCACGTGAGAGCATCTCTAACCCTAAGGCACCGGAGCCGCCAAAGGCGTCCAGCACGCGGACCTCGTCCAGATCGAAGTCGAATGCCGACATGACCATAGATGCGCATGCCTCGCGCACGCGATCGGTCGTGGGGCGGGTGACATCGCGACCACGGGGCTCCTCGATCTTACGACCGCGCCATTCGCCGCCGATGATTCTCATCCTCCGCTGACCTCCTTAAAAATGTGTCGATATCGCATGGCGACCGCATCGCGCAGGGGGCGCGTCGCCACGGAGTCAAGGTTGCAAGCATACCGCAAGAGCTCAACCGCGTCCAAATGGGCCCACTCGATCAGCTCCTCGTCGGCATCCAGGTCGACAAAGCGCAGGGTCACTCCGCCATGCTGGCGGTACCCCAGGATTTCGCCCTCGTGGCGCAGACGCAGGTCCATCTGGGCGAGCGTAAAGCCATCCGAGGTTTTTTCGAGCGATTGCAGGCGATCTTGTGCTGCCGAAGCGCCGCCGTTGCCCTTGGAGTGCGTCATGACCAGGCACGTGCCCGACACGCTGCCACGGCCCACGCGACCGCGCAGCTGGTGCAGCGCCGCCAAACCAAAGCGCTCGCCGTTCTCGATGACCATGACGGTGGCGTTAGGCACGTCGACGCCCACCTCGACCACCGTAGTCGAGACGAGCACGTCAATCTCGCCACGCTTAAAGGCATCGATAACCTGGTCCTTCTCCCCCGCTGGCATGCGGCCGTGAAGGCGCTCGATGGCAAGACCCGGCAACGCCAGACGCAGGCGATCGAGCTCGGTCGCCGTATCGTGCAGCGGCACGGGGACCGTCACGCGGCCCTCGTCGTCGCGGACGATACCGGGCACGTCCTCCAGATCATCGGCCGAGTCACTCGGCTCCACGAGCGGGCAAATCACGTAGGCCTGCTGACCTTTTTCATGCGCCTCGCGGATGGCGCCATAGGCAAGGTCGCGACTCGACTCGGTAAGCACGCGTGTCGTCACGCCAGCGCCAGGGACGGGCCGATGGCGGATGATACTCGTGTCCAGATCGCCGTAGACCGAAAGCGCCAGCGTACGCGGGATGGGCGTTGCCGTCATAACGAGCAGATCGGCACCGGGGCCCTTCGCGCGCAAGGCATTGCGTTGGCCGACGCCAAACCGGTGCTGCTCATCGATGACGACAAGCGACAGATGCTTGAACGCAACGTTATCCGAAAGCACCGCATGGGTGCCAAAGAGCACGTCAAGCTCGCCCGATTCCAGCTGTGCATGGATGCGCTCGCGCTCTGCGGCCGGCGTGGCACCCGTCAGAAGCGCCCAAGACATGCCGGCCTGCGAGAGCAGAGGGCCGGTCTTATCGGCATATTGACGCGCCAGCACGCCCGTGGGCGCCATAACGCAGGCCTGTGTGCCGCTATCGGCAGCCACAGCCAGCGCGCAGGCGGCAACGGCGGTCTTACCGGTACCGACATCGCCCAGCAGCAGGCGGTTCATCACGCGCCCGCCATCGCACATATCGCGCAGGATGTCTTGGAACGCGGCCTCCTGCTCGTCGCTCAGCGAAAACGGCAGGGCCTGCTTGAGCGCGGCCAGGTGCTCGCCCGCGGCGTGGGCGTAGGGAGCGACTTCGACCAAGCCACCGTCGTTGCGCAGGCGCAGCGCCAGCTGCAGGTAGAGGCACTCCTCGTAGGCAAGCCGTGCGCGCGCGATATCGCGCTCAGCCATGCTCGAGGGAAAGTGGATCGATCGAAGGGCACGGGCATGGCTCATCAGGCGACGTTTAACGCGTAAGCGTGCCGGAATGGGATCAAAGGGATTGCCGACGACCTCGAGCGCGCCACTTACAATACGGCGCATCCATGCCTGACTCACGCCGTCACTCACGTAATGGACCGGCAGGATAGTGCCCGCGGCGCGCCCTTCCTCAAGCTTTTCAAAGTGCGGCGAGGCCATCTGCTTAAAGCCGTAGGCAAACTCGACCTTACCCATTACGGCCAGGCGGTCGCCCTGCTTAAGCTGCTGGGCAATCCAGGGCTGGCGGAAAAAGGCGACCTGCAGCACGCCCGTCTCGTCAACGAGTGAGACCTCGGTCACCTGCATGTGCGGACGAGGCTGCTTTTGGACGATACGGTCGACCGTGGCGATGATGGTACACACGGTACCGATGGGCGCCATCTCGATGGACCAGGAGCGCGTAAAGTCCAGGTATCGATGAGGGATATGGAGAAGGAGGTCCCCCACCGTCCGAATTCCCAGACGGCGAAGGGCCTCCTCACGTTTACCCGAAACATATTTGAGTCGCGCGATATCCTCGTCGAGCGCATTGCTCTGGGCAAAGCGCTCCGAGACGCGCGGCACGGAGCACAGCTCGGACATGGGCAGTTGCCTACTCGATCGAGAAGATCACGGGATAGAGCGGCTGCTCGCCACGATGGGCGTCAATCTCCAGATCGGGCTGAGCCTCCTCAATGGCATCGACAATCTCCTGGAAGGCCTCATTGGACAGTTCCTCGCCTGCCAGAATCGTCAGCGCGTCGCCCTCCTCTTCCTCCTGCATACGGTTAATGCAATCGAGCGTGACCTGCTTCACGTCGGAGCCGACCACATCAATGGAGCCGGCAATGATACCCATGACGTCACCGGAGTGAATCGGCGAGCCGTCGGAGGCGCTGGAATCGCGCACGGCACGGGTGACCTCGCCATCGCGAACCTCACTGATGGCGTCGACCATAGCGGCGACGGCATCCTCAAGCTCGGAATCGGGTAGGACCGCGAACAGCGCGGAGAAGGCCTGCGGAACGGTCTTGGTGGGAACGACGGCGACCTTCTTGTCGGTGCAGGCTGAAGCAGCGGCCTCGGCGGCCATGCGGATGTTGCCGTTGTTGGGCAGGATGATGACCGAGGTCGCGTTGACCTGGTCAACGGCGCCCAGCAGGTCTGCAGTCGAAGGGTTCATGGTCTGGCCACCCGAGACGATCACGTCAACGCCGAGAGACTTGAGGATGTCTGCCTCGCCGGAACCGGCGGCAACGGCGACAAAGCCCAGGGCCTTCGCGGGCTCGGCGGCCTTTTCCTGGTCCTCGTGGATCTTGGCAGTACGGTCGTGGGCCTCCATCTCCATGTTATGGATAAAGACTTCGTAGATCTGACCAAGCTGCAGCATGTGCTCGAGCACCAAGTTGGGGGTGTTGGAGTGCACGTGAATCTTGTAATCGGGGTAAGCACCCACGAGCAGCTCGCAGTCGCCCATGGAACCCAGGAACTTGAGGCACTCGTCCTCGTCAAAGGGAGCGTCGGCCTTAAAGAGGAACTCGTTGCAGTAGCGGAATTCCGAGCCCTCCCAGTCGTCGTTGGCCTCGATCTCAACACGACCAAGGGCCGCGTCGCGGGCAGAGCAGGCGGAATCAAACGTGGCGGAGAAATCCTCGACAACGGTGCTGCGGCCAAGAGCGGCGGCAACAAAGTTCTCAAGGAAAATAGCAAAGCCAAAGGCGCCGGAGTCGACCACGCCGTTCTCCTTCAGAACGGGCAGCAGGTCGGGCGTGCGGGCGACGGACTGGTAGGCCTCGACGACGATGGCGTCGAGCGCGTCCTCGGCCGAGAACTTCTTCTTTTCGCACTCGTCGGCCTTGGTCGAGACATCGCGCAACACCGTGAGGATCGTACCCTCGATGGGCTTACGCACTGCCTGGAAGGCAACCTTGACGGCACGACGGAAGGCGAAGGCGATGTTGGCGGACGTAATGGGCTCGTCGGCGGAGACAAGGCCCTCGGCCACGCCGCGCAAGATCTGCGAGGTGATGACGCCGGAGTTGCCGCGGGCGCCCATCAGGGAGCCGTGGGTGATGGCGCCGGCGATGGCCTCCATGTCGGCGTCGGCGGGAAGGGCAGAAAGCTCCTTGGTCACCGAGGCGAGCGTGAGCGACATGTTGGTGCCGGTGTCACCGTCGGGCACGGGAAAGACGTTGAGCTTGTTGATCTCCTCGGCCTTGTCGGAAACGGCAGCCGCAGCGATCGGAAAACAGGTGCGAATGGTCTTTGCAATCATGGGTATTTAAATCTCCGTTTTCGGATGCTAGTTCAAACGGCTCTTGAGCGCGTCGATATGGATGCCGATCTTAAGGCTGGCGGGATCGATCTGGGCGATCTCCTGCAGGGTGAAGGCAACGGAGCTCGAAAGATTGTGGCAGACGGATTTCATGTTGACGCCGTTCTCGAGCACGACGTGAAGATCGACCGTAAGGCCGTTCTCGTCGGCGGAGACAAGCACGCCCTTGCGGAGGCGCTGACCGGCAAGCAGGCGCACGCTCTCGGCGCCTTGGAGCTGCTCAGCCATACCGACGACGCCATAGCACGTCATCGCGGCATAACCGGCAATATCGGCAATAACGTCGTTCGAGACGCTCAGGCTGCCGTTAATGGTCTCAGACACAAGAATCTCCTTATCTGGTGCTCGCGGCACCATGTCGTGGGAGCAATCATTGCAATATTCTACAACGACCGCGCCATGTTGAGGGGTGACGCATAATTTCTTTCGCAAATTGACAACCGCATAGCGGAACA
>NZ_QSPN01000006.1:0-113293 GCF_003436455.1 Collinsella sp. TM05-37
GGCTCTCAATGTTTTATGTCCTGCTCATATCGTCTGTGCCGGCAGTTTGGGACGGTCCTTAGAGCTGCAGCGCGCCATGAGCGAAGGCGAAGCGGATCATCCTGTCTTTTGAGTTCTAAGCATAAGCCCCTGTCTCTGAGCAATGACCGGTTCGCATTTGTGCGTATTTGCGTGCGTGGGATTGCGTGAATATGCGTATAGATGCGCCGTTTACGGGACAAAAATGACCGTTTAGCGGTGAGATACGCAAAAACGCGCACAGACGCGCGTGTTTTTGCGAATATAGAGCTATCCGAAATGCAAGACGTTCTATGACACAGGAGGCACATATGGTAGATTCCAAGCAGGCTCCACTCGACTCCGCGGCAGCCGCAAAAGCAGCGTTCGCTTCGGTCCAGGACAAGCCATTCCCCGATGATATCTTTACGGCTCCCGAGCTTCGTTGGGCTGTGATCGGGTGCGGCGTTATCGCCAACCAGATGGCCCAGTCTCTCGCTCTTGCCGGCCGCAAGCTTGCGGGCGTCGCCAACCGTACGCTGTCCAAGGCTCAGGCTTTTGCTGAGCAGTATGGCATCGAGAAGGTCTATGAATCGGTTGAGGACCTCTACGCCGATCCGGGCATCGACGCCGTCTATATCACCACGCCGCACAACACGCATATCACCTATCTGCGTGACGCGCTGGCCGCCGGCAAGCACGTGCTCTGCGAGAAAGCCATTACCCTCAATTCCGCTGAGCTCGACGAGGCGCGTGCCATCGCCGACGAGCACAACGTCGTCCTCATGGACGCCACCACGGTGCTTCATATGCCCTTGTATCAAGAGCTGCGCCGTCGCATGGATGCCGGCGAGTTTGGTCGCATGAACCTCGCCCAGCTCAACTTTGGTAGCTACAAGGAGTACGGCGATCTGACCAATCGCTTCTACAACCGCAACCTTGCTGGCGGTGCCATGCTCGACATTGGCGTGTATGCCCTGTCCGTCATGCGTCTCTTTATGGCAAGCCAGCCCATTGAGGTCGTTTCGTTGGGCAACACCTGTGAGACCGGTGTTGACGTTGCGGGCGGCATCGTCTGCCGTAATGCCGAGCAGCAGCTGGGTGTTGTGAGCCTCACGCTCCACTCCAAGCAACCCAAGCGCTCGATTATTAGCTTCGATAAGTGCTATATCGAGGTCAACGAGTATCCGCGCGCCGATCACGCGACTATCGTGTGGACTGCGGACGGCCACCGCGAGGAGGTCCACGCCGGCACCGAGGCTTACGCCCTTTGCTATGAGATGGCCGATCTTGAGAAGGCCGTTGCCGGCGACGACTCTAAGCGTGAGCTTCTGGGCTATGCTTCTGATGTTATGGAGCTGATGACCAAGCTACGCGCCGACTGGGGAGTCGTGTACCCCGAGGAGGAGTAAGCGATGCTAGCGGAAGATAGGCTCAACGCGATCGTGTCGATGGTTCAGCAGACCGGCTCGGTTACCGTGCCGGAGCTTGCCGAAGCCCTGGGCGTGACGGCGTCTACCATTCGGCGCGACCTGCAGACGCTCGACCGAGCACACCGTATCGCCAAGGTGCACGGAGGCGCGACAAGTCTGGAGCGCGCGCACGTGACGCGCGACCTAACGCTTAATGAGCGCAGCGACCTCCATAACGACGACAAGGAGCGTATCTGCGCCCGTGCGGCGGCACTTGTGGAGCCCGAGAGCTTTGTATACATCGACTCGGGTTCGACGACGCTCAGGCTCATCGAGCATCTTCCACACCTTGAAGATGTCACCTATGTGACCGATTCCGTGCTCCATGCTCAACGCCTTGCTTTGCGCGGCATGCGTACCGTGGTGCTGGGTGGCGAGCTCAAACCCGAGACCGAGGCGCTCGTTGGCCCCGATGCCTTGGCAACCTTAGACCGCTACAACTTCAACTGTGGCTTTTGGGGCTCTAACGGCATTGCCGCCGAGCAGGGCTTCACGGCGCCCGATATCGAGGAGGCGCAAGTAAAGCGTATCTCGATGCGCCATACGGCCAAGCGCTTCGTAATCTCGGACGCCAGTAAATTTGGCATGGTGGCGCCCGTCAAGTTCGCGGACTTCCGCGACGCGACGATCATCACCGCGGGCGAGGTCCCCGCCAAGTACCGGGCAATGGACAACGTCGTCACGGTCTAGCGGCGGGGCAAGGTCAAAACCATTTAGTTTTCTCAATAGAAAAGCGGCAACGTCCATCACGGACGTTGCCGCTTTCGTCGTCTACTGGTTCTGTCTAAGTCTGTAACAACTGGACCGTTAAAAGTGGGATAGGTGTTACAGATTGAGATGCTTCCGAACCGCGCCGTCCCTTTGTCTCAATCTGTAACATCTGGGATCGATTTTGCCGAGTTACTGTTACAGATTGAGATTTTCCCTTAAGGGGGATTCGAATGTCTCGATCTGTAACAGATAGACCGGAAAATGGGTTCTAACTGTTACAGATCGAGACGTTTTGGGACCGCGGCTGAGCCATTGCGGCAAAACCACCATAAAGGTGCTTGTCCCCTTTGTGGTGGTTTAGGGCTCCCAGGGGCAAGGGGCTTCGATGTGGATGTGCTCGCCGGTTACGGGATGCGTAAAGGACACGCTGTGGGCGTGGAGCATCAGGCCGCAGGGGCGCGGCGTTCCGTACAGGTCGTCGCCAACCAGGGGATGATGCTCGCTGGCCAGGTGCACGCGGATCTGGTGCTTGCGGCCGGTGAGCAGCTCGACATCGATATACGAGCGCGTAGGCAGGCCACGACGGCTCTTAAGACGCTTGAGTACCTTCACGCGCGTTTGAGACGGCTTGCCGCTGGCGCCGACGCGCATCTTTCGACTGTCGTGTCGGTCGCGGGCGATGGGTTTGTCGATGAGCTTTTCGTTCCAGTCGATCTTGCCCTCGGCGAGCGCCAGGTAGTGCTTTTCGAAAGCGTGGTCGATGATCATCTGGTCAAAGGCGGGCTGCGTCTGCTTGTCGAGTGAGAACAGCACCACGCCGGTGGTGTCACGGTCCAGGCGATTGAGCGGCTGCATGTCGGTCGCGGCAAAGCCGTCGCCCATCGCCAGCAGCAGGTCGCTGGCGTAGTCGGTAAGTGTGCGCTCGCCGGTGCCGTCACCGTGGACGATCATGCCGGCGGGCTTGTCGATGGCCATGAGCCAGGCGTCGCAGTAGAGGACTTGAGGTTCTTCGTTCACGTGTAAGCCTTTCGGTTAGCTAATTCCCACAAACATGCAGCCCGAGGTGGCGCCGCGCAGGCGGGCGGCCGGCTTGCGGCCGGCTTGAGCCGCCTCGACAGCGCGACGGACGCGAGCGACGGCACGGCCAATCTCATCGGCCTCGAGCAAGGTTCCGTCGACCATAAGACGGCGCACGCCGGCATCGAGCAGCTGCGGAACTTGCGGCGTGAGGTCGATGGGGTAGGCGTCGTACAGGCGTGAGCGGCCGTGGATGTCGGTACGCACCGGCATGACCTTGCCGTCGATATTCTTGAGCGAGAGCTTGCGGGCACGCAGGCGGCAGTTGGCACAATCGTGGATGCAGCCGTTGGCAACCTGCAGAATGCAATGCTCGCTTGTCATGACGCGCGGGCGGCCAAAGACGGTGATGCCCAGAGCCGCGGGCGCGGCGGTGCCGAGCGAGATAATCTCGTCGAGCGTGATCTCGGGCGAGAGCCAAAACGCACCGGCTCCGCGCTCGGCAAGCGCCTCCATGCAGGGCGTGTTGTGCACCGGCAGGCAAGAGCGAATCTCGGCCGTGGCGCCAACCTGGGCGGCCAGGGCAAGCTCAGAGATGTTGCCAATAGCGACCGTGGCGCCGGCAACAACCCATGGGTCAACGCGGACGTGGTCAACGGCGCGGCAGACCTCATCGAGCACGGGTACGATGCCCTGCTCAAACGTATCGGCGGGGGAGAGCTTGGCCGCATCGAGCGCGTCGGTGGTCATGTAGATGCGCGTTGCACCCTCCGCCCGCGCTGCCTCGGCGGCCTCGAGCGAGGTGACGGTGGCGCAGATCTGCGGCTCGTCGCGGTAGTGCTCGGGCGCGGGGCGGGAATCACTGGTGACAATCGCCGGCAGCTCGAGCGTTTTCGCGCGCTCCGCGTACGGCGCCAGAATGGCCTCTTCCAGCGCCTTGCAAGCGGCGGCGCGCACCTTATGTACGGCGGAGAAACCCATGCCACAGCCCTCATCGAGCGCCACCTCAAAGCTCGCAGCCTCAAAGGGAGAGGAACCCATGCGGCCGACGTGCTCAACCAGATCGGACGCCTCGACCGCACGGGTCTTGGCGGCTTCGACGGTAAAGCCCGTGGCCGTGGCCGTAAGCGAAGGGTCGTCGCAGCAGGTGAGCGTAACGGTAAACGGCTCGCCCAGACGCGCCACGACGGACACATCAACAGCTCGGCGGCGCAGCACATCGCGCTTGAGCGCGGCGCCGGCGGCGTCGATGGCACGCTGACTGCGAATCACGCGGACGCGGCAGCCCTCGGGCATGCTGCGGGGTACGCGACATTCGATGACTTCACCGGCTGCGGCATCATCGGCGGCAATGGTGGTCAGGAACTGGTCAAACTCGTTATCGTGGCGAAGCTCCAGCAGGTCGCCCTTGCCCACGGGCTCAAACAGCTCAATACGGGCGATGGCGGCGCGGCGACGGCGGTCGTCGGGCTTGAGGCCGCGCACATCGCGGTTGGCCGGGCGGCTGCCCAGCACCGTGCCCACGATCTGGCCGCGGTTGTTGGAACGCTCATAGCTCATCATCTCGTCGCCCGAGGTGCCGTCCTGATAGGCGTGCGTAAAGTCGCGGTTAAAGCAGCGCTTGAGCTGGCGCTGGCGGGCGTCTTTCTCGTCCTTGGCAACGGTGGTTCCGGCCAGCATGTCATCAATCTGATGACGATACACGTCGACGATGGAATACACGTAATCGGGCGCCTTCATGCGGCCCTCGAGCTTGAGCGACGCGGCGCCGGCGTCATACAGGCGGCGAACAAGTTGTGAAGTGTTGGTGTCACGCGGGCACAGCGCGCGCTCGCGACCGGCAGGGGAGAGCGAGCGACCGTTCTCGTCGATCAGCTCGTAGGGCAAGCGGCAGGGCTGGGCGCACATGCCACGGTTGGCCGATCGTCCCGCCATGGCAAAGCTCGAAAGCAGACACAGGCCAGAGTAGCAAAAGCAGATGGCGCCATGGCTAAAGACCTCAAGGTCCACATCGGGCGCGGCATCGTGAATGGCGGCAATCTCGTCGATGGAAAGCTCGCGCGAGAGGGTCACGCGGTCGGCGCCCTGCTCGCGGCACCAAAGGGTTCCGCGGTCGTCGTGGATGTTCGCCTGGGTCGAGATATGCGTCTCGATGCCGGGCATCGTGCGCTTGACCTCAAAGAACAGGCCCCAGTCCTGGATGATGAAGGCGTCGGCGCCCAGCGTGGAGCAGCGATGGATGAGCTGCAGCGCATCGCTCATCTCGGATTCCTTGATGACGATGTTGACCGTGACGTAGACGCGCGAGCCGGCCAGATGCGCGGCGCGGCAGGCCTGCTCAAAGGCCTCGTCGGTAAAGTTGGTGGCCTTGCGGCGTGCGTTGAAGCTGCCCATGCCGCAGTAGATGGCGTCTGCCCCGGCGGCGAGCGCGGCGGCAAAGGGCTCCGGGCCTCCGGCGGGGGCCAAGAGTTCGGGTCTGCGGTTGGTGGTTCGACTGGCGGTTGCGGTCATATCCTGCCTTTCAAAATGCTCAGATACTCAAAAGTATAGTGGTGCCGTCGCGGCAGGCGATGCCCGTGCTCTAAGCGGGATAAAGTCTTCAGCAGCTTGGACTGGCTGCTTCACATGAGAACCGTTCAGCGGTCCGGGGAAACCGTTGGGCGATAAAATATTCTCGCAACGTGATAATAATCTTGCATCGCGCGGAAACCTTGAGTACTATCCCAATCAAGCGCGGTGTTCAGACCGAACTGTGCCTCCCGGTGTGAACGCCGCGCTCCCGTTCCCTTTTACTTGTAAGGAGAAAAACATGAGCAAGACCGTCGTGTCTTCCGATAACGCACCCGCAGCCATCGGCCCGTATTCCCCCGGTATCCAGACTGGCAACATGGTGTTTCTGTCCGGCCAGCTGGGCATCGATCCCGCGACCGGCAAGCTGCCCGAGGGTGTCGAGGCCCAGGCTAAGCAGTCCCTTGCTAATGTCGAGGCCCTGCTGACCGCTGCCGGCGCCACCTTTGCCGATGTCGTCAAGACCACAGTCTACCTGGCTGACATTGCCGACTTCGCTGCCGTAAACGAGATCTACGCCTCCAAGTTCGAGGCCCCGTTCCCCGCGCGCAGCGCTTTCCAGGTTGCCGCTCTTCCGGCTGGCGGTCTGGTCGAGATCGAGGTTGTCGCCGCTCTCTAAGGTGTTGGTAACAACTAAACATGACATGCAAAAAGACCCTGCAGCGCGTGCGAGCTGCAGGGTCTTTTGTCAAGCGATGCGACAAAAATGATCCGTTTCCCTTCGTCCCCAAGGGATCACGTTTAGCCCTCCTTGCGAACTTTTTGCAGGTAGCGGTAGACGCTGGGCTCCGAGATGCCCAGCGCGGTGGCGGCGCAGGCCACGGCGCCCTTGAGCATAAACACGCCGTTGCCGTTGAGGTGGCGAATGACGTCCACGCGGTCGCTCTGGCCAAGCGACGCTACATCCAGCCCGCGCGCGCTCAGCAACTCGGCAATGCTGCGGTCGATGAGCTCCTGTGTGGACTCCGAAAGGCTTTCGACCTCGATAGGGGCGGGCTCCGTGCGCGTCGGCGCCGCGTCGAAGCAGGCCATGAGCTGCTGTGCCATGGCGTTGATGGAGCGCACGGTCGAGAGATCGGTGTTGACGCAGAGCATGCCGACGATCTCTTTATCCTCGCGGATAAAGTACGTCGCTGACTCCAACGTCTTGCCACCGGCACCGCGCCCCTCATAGCCCGTAATAAACGGCAGGTCGCGATACTTTGGGTCGTGCATGATCTTGAGCGCCAGATCGGTGGCGGGACCGCCGACCTTACGGCCGCTCACGATGCCGTTGCGAATATCGACGATGGCGTGGTCGGGATCCGAGAAATCGTGCAGCACGATCTCGCTGTTTTTGCCGAGTATCTGCTCCAGGAAATCGACCATCGGCAAAAAGCGACGTACGGTCTCGTTCACGGGCAACTCCTTTGGGTGAAAGCGGAAGTTTCATAACAATTTTTTCTCATGGTAACACGCTGCTCATCATCTCGTATATCCGCAGGTACATGACGTAATGCAGACGAACGGTATGATTTTGGCGGTAAACGGTTGACCAAAAGAAAAGTTAGATGCTATTTTGACCAGACACTTTCCTGACCTGCGGAAATGCATTATCTCAGCTGAAGAATAGTCTGATAACAAAAAATTATTATTGAGAATGAGAATCATCTTTAATACGATATGCAACGAAGGCACAACCTCAACCCCGCACTGCGTCACAATAGGGCGTTAGATGCGAAAACAACTATTTCGAGGATTGGTGGTCAAATGACCCAGGAGACGGTTACGAACGGCACTGAAGCCCTGTTCACTCGTGAAGGCATGCCTCCCGTTAAGGAAATGATCCCGTGTGCCCTTCAGCACGTACTGGCATCGTTTGCCGGCATCATCACCCCGGCTGTCATCATGGCCGGCGTCTACGGCTTTAATAGCCAGCAGAGCACCGACATCATCCAGGTCGCGCTCATTCTTTCGGCGATCGACACGGCCCTTCAGGCCTTTGCCCCCTTCCGTCGCATCGGCGGCGGCCTGCCCATCGTCATGGGCGTTTCGTTCGCGTTCCTCCCGGCCCTGCAGGCCATGGGCGCCTCGGGCTTTAGCTTTGGCGCGCTGTTGGGCGGCGAGATTGTCGGCGGTGCCGTCGCGGTCCTCTTTGGTCTGGCCTACAGCAAGATTAAGTGGCTGTTCCCACCCGTCGTGACCGGTACGGTCATCTTCTCCATCGGCGTTTCGCTGTATCCCACGGCCGTCAAGTATATGGCCGGCGGTATGGGTACGCCACTGTGGGGCACCCCGCAGGCCTGGTGCGTCGCTCTTATCACCTTCGCCGTGGTCTTTGCGCTCGCCAACTTTGGCAAGGGCACGCTCAAGCTGGGATCCGTGTTCTTTGGCATGATCGTTGGCATGATCGTCTCCATCCCCTTTGGCATGATCGACTTCTCAAGCGTCGCCACCGCTCAGGTCTTCGCCCTTCCCAAGCTCATGCCCTATGCGCTCGAGTTTGATCCCGAGGTCTGCATTACCCTCGCCGTCGTGTTCCCCATGGTTGCCATCCAGGTTATCGGCGACGTCTCCGCCGCCTGCCTGGGCTCCATCGACCGTATGCCCACCGAGCGCGAGCTCTCCGGCGCTATCGTGTCCCAGGGCCTCACCTCTATGGTCGGCGGCCTGCTGGGCGGTCTTCCCACCAGCGCCCTTGGCCAGAACGTGGGCATCATCTGCTCCAACAAGGTCGTCAACAAGTGGGTCTTTGTGATCATCGCGGCCGTCTTTGCCATCGCCGGTCTGTTCCCGCAGCTCTCTGCCGTCCTTTCCGCTATCCCGCAGCCCGTCATCGGCGGCGCGACCGTCGGCGTCTTTGGCACCATTACCATGAACGGCGTGCGCATGTTCACCCGCGAGGGCCTCACGCAGCGCACTACCACCATCGTCGGTACCTCCGTCGTCTTTGGCCTGGGTATCTGGATGGCCAGCGGTTGCCTTGCCGGCGAGGGTATGCCCGCCTGGGTGTCCACCGTCATCGGCTCCAATGCCGTAACCCCCACCGCCATCATGGCCATCGTCCTTAACCTGATTCTTCCGCAGACGCCGGTCGTGGCTCAGCACATCGATGCTGCCAAGGACGCTGCCGTGGATCTGGTCTTGCCCGAGAGCAAGAAGTAACCAATTCGGTGCTATTCGTCGGCGGACGCATCGCCTCGTCCGCCGACGTCATGCGGCGTCAAGCCGCACTTCAAAGGGTTTGTCCCTTTGGTGAAGCGTTGACGGGAGAGGGCCCGTTTCCGGTGTAGGCCGGCGCTTCGCACTCCGCCATGTCAGAGGTGTCAAACCCCGCCTCTGATGTTGAAGGGAGCATTCATGCTTCTGGTCGCTAACGGTTCCGTTTTTACCCGCAACGCTCAGACCCCGTTCATTCCCAACGGTGCGGTCGCCATTGACGGAGATACGATCGTCGAAGTGGGCCCCGAGTGCGAGCTCAAGGCCAAGTACCCGGATGCCGAGTACGTCGACGCCCAGGGCAACCTCATCATGCCCGGACTCATTAACTGCCACACCCACATCTACTCGGGTCTGGCTCGCGGCCTTGCCATTAAGGGCTGCAACCCCACCAACTTCCTGGAGAATCTTGAGCAGCAGTGGTGGAAGATCGACGACAACCTGACGCTCGACGGCACCAAGGCCAGCGCCTATGCCACGATTCTGGACTCCATCCGCGATGGCGTCACCACGATCTTCGATCACCACGCGAGCTTCTGCGAGATTCCGGGCAGCCTCTTTGCCATTAAGGATGCCGCGCAGGAGCTGGGCATGCGTTCGTGCCTGTGCTACGAGGTCTCCGACCGCCGCGGTCAGGAAAAATGCGACCAGGCCATTGCCGAGAACGCCGAATTTGCCCAGTGGGCCGCCAAGGAGCGTCGCGATAACGACAACCACATGATCGCCGCCATGTTTGGCGGTCACGCCACCTTTACGCTTTCGGACGAGACCATGGACAAGATGGCCGAGGCCAACAACGGCCTGACCGGCTTCCACATCCATGTGTGCGAGGGCATGAATGACGTGTGGGACTCCCGCCTCAACCGCGGCGGCATCAGCCCCGTCGAGCGCTTGCTGCAGCATAACCTTCTGGGTCCCGACACCATGCTCGGCCACTGCATCCACGTGACGCCTGCCGAGATGGATATCGTCAAGGAGTCTGGCACCTGGCTCGTCAACAACCCCGAATCCAATATGGGCAACGCCGTGGGCTGCGCCCCCGTGCTCGAGTTCTTCCGCCGCGGCATCCCCGTGTGCATGGGCACCGACGCCTACACCCACGATATGCTCGAGAGCCTCAAGGTCTTCCTGATCATTCAGCGCCACAACGCCGCCATGCCCAACGTGGGCTGGTGCGAGGCCATGACGATGCTCTTTGAGAACAACGCCAAGATGGCGAGCAAGTACTTCGATCGCAAGCTCGGCGTGCTCGAGGCCGGCGCTGCCGCCGACGTCATCGTTATGGACTACAAGCCCTTTACGCCGCTGAGCGAGGAGAACATCGACGGCCACATGCTCTTTGGCATGATGGGTAAAAACTGCCGTACCACCATCATCAATGGCCGCGTCCTGTACAAGGATCGCGAGTTTGTCGGTATCGATGAGGACAAGATCAACGCGTGGACCATGGCTGAGTCCAAAAAGCTCTGGAGCACGCTCAACGATCGCGCCTACTAGTTACAAGTAGATTCACGCGCGCCGGATGTTTCGCCGCATCCGACGCGCGTATAGGCGACCTCCGCGGGGTCGCCGGCGCTGTGCTAGCGCTACACCGTATTTGCGCCCGCCGCGCGGTCTCGCCGGGCGTTACAGAGAGGAACTCACTATGAGCGACATCATGAGGCCGATCCCGTTTTCGCAGCTGATGAACTGGATCATCGAGGAGCATAAGACCCAGGACGCCATCTTTGGCGTGCGCAAGATGGTCACGACCAACCAGGAGGGCGCGCTTCCCATTTTTGACGAGCGCATCGAGACCCCGTTTGGCCCGGCTGCCGGCCCCAACACGCAGCTTGCCCAGAACATCGTGGCATCCTACGTGGCCGGTTCTCGTTTCTTTGAGCTCAAGACCGTCCAGGTTATGGACGGCGAGGAGCTCTCCAAGTGTGTGAACAAGCCCTGCATCGTGGCTCAGGACGAGTGCTACAACTGCGAATGGTCGACCGAGCTCGAGGTTCCGCAGGCCTTTGCCGAGTACGTGAAGGCATGGTTTGCCTGCCACCTGATCGCTCGCGAGTACGGTCTGGGCAGCCCGGACGGCTTTGTCTTCAACATGTCCGTGGGTTATGACCTCGAGGGTATTAAGAGCCCCAAGGTCGACGCCTACATCGAGGGTATGAAGGACGCCAGCGGCTCTGACGTCTGGAATGAGTGCCGCGCATGGGCGCTCGCCAACCTGGACAAGTTTGAGCATGTCGACGCCGCGTTTGTCGAGTCCATCCCGGCGCGCGTCTCCAACTCTATCACCGAGTCTACCCTGCACGGTTGCCCGCCAGCGGAGATCGAGCGCATCGCGACCTATCTGATCACCGAGAAGGGCCTCAACACCTACATCAAGTGCAACCCCACGCTGCTGGGCTATGAGTTTGCCCGCCAGCGCCTCAACGAGCTGGGCTTTGACTACATCGTCTTCGATGACACGCACTTCCGCGAGGACCTGCAGTGGGCCGACGCCGTGCCCATGTTCGAGCGCCTGATTGCCCTGTGCGCCGAGCGCGGCCTGGAGTTTGGCGTCAAGCTGACCAACACGTTCCCCGTCGACGTGACGAGGAACGAGCTGCCCTCCACCGAGATGTACATGTCCGGTCGTTCGCTGTTCTCGCTGACCATCGAGGCCGCCCGCCGCATTACCGAGCAGTTCGATGGCAAGCTGCGCATCAGCTACTCCGGCGGTGCCACGGTCTACAACATCCGTGCCCTGTATGACGCCGGCATTTGGCCCGTTACCCTGGCGACTGACGTGCTCAAGCCCGGTGGCTACGAGCGCTTTAGCCAGATGGCCGGCGAGTTTGCCGACCTGGACGGCAAGCCGTTCGCGGGCGTCTCGCTCGAGGCCGTGACTGCGATCCAGACCGACTCGCTCACCAACCCGCTCTACAAGAAGCCGCTGCGCCCGCTGCCCGACCGCAAGGTCGCCGGCAAAAGCCCGCTTTCCGACTGCTTTACCACGCCGTGCCGCACGAGCTGCCCCATCCAGCAGGATATTCCCGCCTACCTGGCGGCTGTTGACGAGGGTCGCTACGAGGACGCGTTCAACATCATCATCGAGCGCAACGCCCTGCCGTTCATTACCGGCACCATCTGCCCGCATCCCTGCGGCCGTGCCTGCGAGCGTGCATTCTACGAGCCCGAGGGCGCCCAGATTCGCGCCAGCAAGCTCAAGGCCGCCCGCGAGGCCATGACCGCCGTGCTGCCCAAGCTGCGCGCCCAGGCCATCGCCAACGACGGCGAGCGCAACGTTGCCGTTATCGGCGGCGGCCCGGCCGGCCTGGCGACGGCGTTCTTCCTGACGCGCGCCGGCGTGCCCGTCACCATCTTCGAGGCCCGCGACTCGCTCGGCGGCGTGGTCCGTCACGTGATCCCCGAGTTCCGTATTGCCAGCGACGATATCTCCCACGACGCCGAGCTTTGCCTGGCCTTTGGTGCCAAGGTTCAGCTCAACGCCCGCGTGGAGTCCATTGACGAGCTCAAGGCCCAGGGCTTTACCGACGTGGTCGTGGCCACCGGTGCCTGGATGCCCGGCTCTGCGGGCCTGGGCGAGGGTGCCGAGCTCGACGTGCTGGAGTTCCTCGAGGCCGCCAAGAAGGGCGAGAAGCTTGAGCTGGGCGAGGACGTCGTGGTCATTGGTGCCGGCAACACCGCCATGGACGCCGCCCGCGTGGCCAAGCGCCTGGCAGGCGTGAAGAACGTGCGCCTGGTGTATCGCCGCACCAAGAAGCAGATGCCCGCCGACGAGGAAGAGCTCGATCTTGCTCTTGCTGACGGCGTTGAGTTCTGCGAGCTGCTGGCGCCCAAGGTACTCAACGGCGCCGTGCTGACCTGCGACGTTATGGAGCTTGGCGAGCCGGATGCAAGCGGTCGTCGCAGCCCCGTCGCCACGGGCGAGACCGTCGAGCTTTCCGCCACCACGGTGATTTGCGCCGTGGGCGAGGGCATCGATGCCAGCCTGTACGATGCCGCGGGCGTCGAGCACGACCGTCGCGGCCGCCTTGCCGCCACCTCCACCGGCGTCGAGGGCATTTGGGCTGCCGGTGACTGCCGCCGCGGTCCTGCCACCGTGGTCGAGGCTATCGCCGACGCCGCCGAGGTCGCCCGTGCCATTGCCGGCGTGGACTTTAACAAGTACGCCGACTGCAACGAGCAGGCCGGTCGCGAGGACACCTGCTACGAGCGCAAGGGGTCGCTATGCCGCGACAAGCGCAACTGCACCAAGACCCGCTGCCTGGGCTGCGGCTCGGTGTGCGAGGTCTGCTGCGACGTGTGCCCCAACCGCGCCAACGTGGCAATTAAGGTGCCGGGCCTGGCCAAGCATCAGGTGGTACATGTCGACGGCATGTGCAACGAGTGCGGCAACTGCGCCGTGTTCTGCCCCTACCAGGAGGGTCGTCCCTATAAGGACAAGCTCACCCTGTTCTGGAGCGAGCAGGACATGGAGAACTCCGAGAACGAGGGCTTCCTGGCTGTGGACGAGGACCACTTTAAAGTCCGCGTCGCCGGCACGGTCCGCACCGTCTCGGTCGATGCCGTCAACACCGGTCTTCCCGAGGCCGTCCGCCTGACCATCAGGGCCGTGCGCGACAACTATTCGTACCTTCTTAAGAAATAGGCGAGTCTCTTATGGCCAAATCCATTCAACATAACGTGGCCTACGTTGCCTGCGGAAGCGGTTGCGCCTCCGCAGGCGGCGACGCCCGCTGCAGCGAAGGCTGCATTGGCTGTGGCGCCTGCGTCACGGCCTGCCCCCACGGTGCCATTGCGCTGGTCGATGGCATCGCCCGCGTGGATCGCTCCAAGTGCACGGGCTGTGGCCTGTGCGGCATGGCGTGCCCGCAGCGTGTAATTGCCTTCGTTCCCGGCTATCAGAACATCCTGGTGCGCTGCAACAATACCGATAAGGGCGCCATTGCGCGCAAGATCTGCGACACGAGCTGCATCGGTTGCGGCATGTGCGCCAAAAAGTGCCCCGCCGGCGCTATCCGCATTGAGGACAACTGCGCCCATATCGACGGCGCGGACTGCCTGTCGTGCGGCATGTGCGCTGTCGTCTGCCCGCATGGCGCCATCCACGACCGCACCGGCATCGCCGCCGGCGTGTAGAAGGGAATCACCATGGCACAGGAATTCACTTTTACCGTTAACGGCGTCGAGCGCACGACGACTCAGAACAAGCCGCTGCTCCGCTACTTGCGCGACGACCTGCACATCCATTCCGCTAAGGACGGCTGCTCCGAGGGTGCCTGCGGTACCTGCACCATCCATGTAGACGGCGCGGCCGTCAAGGCGTGCGTGCTGACCACCGCCCTTGCCGCCGGCCGCAACATCGTGACCGTCGAGGGCCTGCCCGAGGACGTGCGCGAGGCCTTTGTGTACGCCTTTGGCGCCGTGGGTGCCGTGCAGTGCGGTTTTTGCATCCCCGGCATGGTCATGGCGGGTGCCGCGCTCATAGCCGAGGATCCCGAGCCCACCGAGGAGCAGATCAAGTACGCCATCCGCGGTAACGTCTGCCGCTGCACCGGCTACAAGAAGATCATCGAGGGCATTTCGCTGGCAGCTGCGGTGCTCCGCGGCGAAAAGCAGATCGACGAGGACCTGGAGCGCGGCGACGACTACGGCGTGGGCAAGCGCGCCTTCCGTATCGACGTGCGCAAGAAGGTGCTCGGCGAGGGCAAGTATCCCGATGACATCGACGAGCTCGATCAGCCGGGTCTGACCTACGCCAGCGCCGTGCGCTCCAAGTATCCGCGCGCCCGCGTGCTCTCCATCGATACCTCCAAGGCCGAGGCCCTGCCCGGCGTGGTGGGGATCCTGCGCGCCGAGGACGTGCCGGTCAACCAGGTCGGCCACCTTATCCAGGACTGGGACGTCATGATCGCCCAGGGCGATATCACCCGCTGCGTGGGTGACGCCATCGTGCTGGTGGTTGCCGAGGACGAGGCGACGCTCGAGAAGGCCAAGAAGCTCGTAAAGATCGATTACGAGCCGCTGAAGCCCGTGCGCAACATTGTCGAGGCCAGGGCTGCCGACGCCCCGCGTCTGCACGACAGCTTCTTTGCCTTTGGCAACACGGTGGAGCTCAAGGACAACGTGTGCCAGAGCCGCCATGTGACGCGCGGCGACGCCGCCAAGGCGCTGGCAGAGAGCGCGTTCACCGTGACGCAGCGCTTTACCACGCCCTTTACCGAGCATGCCTTCTTGGAGCCCGAGTGCGCCGTTGCCTTCCCGTACAAGAACGGCGTCAAGGTGCAGTCGACCGACCAGGGTGCCTACGACACACGCAAAGAGTGCGCCCACATGTTTGGCTGGGACAACGAGCCCGAGCGCGTGGTCGTCGAGACCATGCTCGTGGGTGGCGGCTTTGGCGGCAAGGAGGACGTGTCCATCCAGCACTTGGCCGCGCTCGCCGCCTATAAGTTCCAGCGTCCTGTGAAGTGCAAGCTCACACGTGCCGAGTCGCTCGCTTTCCATCCCAAGCGCCACGCCATGGACGGCACCTTTACGCTGGGCTGCGACGCCGAGGGCAACTTTACCGGCCTGGACTGCGAGATCAACTTTGACACCGGCGCCTACGCGTCGCTGTGCGGCCCGGTGCTCGAGCGCGCCTGCACGCATGCCGTCGGCCCCTACAAGTACCAGAACACCGACATTCGCGGCTTTGGCTACTACACCAACAACCCGCCCGCCGGCGCGTACCGCGGCTTTGGCGTTTGCCAGTCCGAGTTTGCGCTCGAGAGCTTGATCGACTTGCTGGCAGAGAAGGTCGGCCTGGACCCGTGGGAGATTCGTTACAGAAACGCCATCGAGCCGGGCGAGGTTTTGCCCAACGGCCAGATTGCCGATTGCTCCACGGCGCTTAAGGAGACGCTGCTCGAGGTCAAGGATGCCTACTATGCGCATCCCGGACACGCCGGTATCGCCTGCGCCATGAAGAACGCCGGCGTGGGCGTGGGCCTGCCCGATGCCGGCCGCTGCAAGATTCGCGTCGAGGATGGCGTGGCCGTGGTCTATGCCGCCACGTCCGACATCGGCCAGGGCTGCAACACCGTCTTTTTGCAGGACGTTGCCGAGGCCTGCGGTCTGCCGCTGAGCTGCATCGCCAACGGCGAGTGCTCTACCGAGAACGCTCCCGACTCCGGCACCACGTCTGGCTCGCGTCAGACGGTCGTGACCGGCGAGGCTGTGCGCGGCGCCGCTTTCCTGCTGCGCGATGCCATGGTTGGCATCGAGGCCGGCAAGCCTGCGCCCGCCGCTCCCGTGAGCGCGCATGGCGACGGCGTCAAGATCGAGTACGACGACGGTCGCGCCTATCAGCTGCGCGCGCAGGAGCTCGTCGCTGGTCAGGGTATGCATCCTCAGGACCCCGCGACCGCCATCAAGGCGCTCGAGGGATGCGAGTTTGGCTACGTGTATCTGGAGCCGACCGACAAACTGGGCGCCGACGTCCCCAACCCCAAGAGCCACATCTGCTACGGCTTTGCCACGCATGTGGTCATTCTGGATGATGACGGCCGCGTGAGCGAGGTCTATGCCGCGCACGATTCCGGCAAGGTGGTCAACCCCATCTCCATCCAGGGTCAGATCGAAGGCGGCGTGCTCATGGGTATGGGCTATGCGCTTAGCGAGGATTGGCCGCTCAAGGACTGCGTGCCCCAGGCAAGGTACGGCACGCTCGGGCTGTTCCGTGCGCCCGAGATTCCGGATATCCACGCCATCTACGTGGAGAAGGACGAGCTACTGCCCGTGGCATACGGCGGCAAGGGCATCGGCGAGATCGCAACGATCCCCACGGCGCCCGCCGTACAGAATGCCTATCGCGCATTTGACGGCAAGCTGCGTCCGGATCTGCCCATGGTGGATACGCCGTACAGCCGCGCCCGTCACCGCGGGTAGGGTAGAGCGCGGATGGCATTTCTGACGGGCTGTTCGCGCTCACCATCAACTGCATATGCTGTGCCTTTGGGGCGCAGTTCAATCGCGAGCCGGGGCCTTTTGTTTGGAGCGGAAACTGTGTCCCGGAATAGGCGCTCAGAATGGGATGCGCTTTCCCCTTGGAGCCCTCGGCGGAGATTGCATCCCAGAATCCGCGCCTGGAATGGGACACACGATTGTCCGTGCCCGCATCCCACCATATTCGGGATGCGGGTTTCTGCGCTTTTGTGCATCAGACAAGCAGCTGCTTTTGGCGGCTCTCCCGGGCTGCGCATCGCTTGTGATGTCGATGCGACCGACCAGAGAGTCGGCGCATTGGTCAATCGCATTACAAAAGACAGGTTTATTGAGATTGGTGAACTGACGGCCATGGCCCATACCATTGTGGTTGCCTAGATTGAAAGCTGAGATGGAAAGTGCTTTCGGACAGGAGGGCAATATCAAGCCCCACGTTCCCTGTGGGAAGTGGGGCTTTCAAGGGCTGCTAGTTAATAGTTATTAGAGGTAGCCGTTCAGCCAATCGGGCATATTGGGATCGTCAATGCTCCACGAATCTTCTTCATGCTCGCTTTCTTCCCAGTTGCTTTCGTCCCCATCGAAGAACTTGCGCCTATTACACTTGTATTTGACAACCGTGTCGCCCTCACGGCGGTATTCATTCCAGTAGTAGTTTTGCTTTCCGTATCCGTTCCATTCTTGAGTTCTGTATATGACCATGGTGTCTCCTTTTCGTTTGCGTACGCGGGGCGCACGGTGTATCAGATTTGACTACTGGGCTATGACTTGCGCAATGTGAGTTTTTTTGGCGTTAATGCTCGCAAGTTCGTCGGAAGTAAAAACAAACGGGACAACCGCTTCATCCCATTCGATATTTGAGAAGGTATAACCGGCGCGCGTTACTTTGACTGTTTCTTTCCCAAAGAGTTTGCCGACTTCTGTGAGCTTGTAACCCCAGGGCTCTTTTGTCATCATTCCGCTGGAGACGAGACGCTTGTTAACTGCCTGATTCGAAAGAAGCAAGTCATGTCCGAGTCCCGTTGCAGTCTTCTTGACTCCGGTAAGGTTGACCACTGGCAAGGAGGCCTTTTCTGCTGCCTTAGCAATCGTGGCAACACCTTTGTCTGCGCCGTTGCAAATAGTTTTGAATTTAGGCGTATGGCCCGTTTTCGCGGCAATCGTAATGCTAACGATTGAACTGATTGCCACAAATACACCGATGCCAATCTGGACTTTGTGCTGCTCGAGCCACACGAGGCCTTTGTTCTTTGCGGGCAGATCAGTGTTTTCCGACTCCAATTTCTGTACACCTCATTTCTTGATTGATTTTGCAAGTTGATATGCAAGAGAGCCCAATGCCGGAATCAATGCCGATGAAGCGGGGATTAGGGCGGCGGTGAGAGCGGTTGCTCCAACTATGGCGCTCTGCTTAGTAGCTGCCTCTTGTTGTGTCCCCTTCTCATCCCCTTCTTTAAGGGCATTTTGCATCTTCTCTAGTTTGGGTGCTACTGGTTGGTCAACGAATAGCTGAATTATTTTTGCCAGATCCTCGTTTCCGCTGACGGCGATTTCGTTGTTGAATACCGCCCTGATGGCGAGATAGTGCATCTTCGTCATCTGCGTTTTACCCGTCTCAAGGCTGCTGACGGTTTGCTTTGTTATGCCTAGTTCGTTCGCAAGCCGTTCGCCACTCCAGCCCGCCGCCTTGCGAATGGTTGACAGGTGAGCTTGGAGCCTGCTGACTAGTTCATCATCCGTTGAAGTCATTTCTGCCTCACATATAGTAAAGAATCCTTATTACTGTCAGATATTATATACCCAGTCAGAAATTTAGCAATTACTAAGTGAGTCTTAGTTTATTCGGCTGGCTCCTGAATCTCCTCAGTTTTAAACTGAATTGAAAACGATACCGACGCCGGCGTCTTGTTCTCATGTTTTAAAGGTATGGGCAGGTATTGTTCGACAGACGATGGCCTCGATGCCGATTTCATGCATCCCCTCAGGGGTCATCCGTCCAGGAACCTGTTTTCCATCGTTGCGTGGTCAGCGAGACGTGCAAGGAGCACATCGACCGTATGGGCGGCTGTTATTTCTGCACAGTTGAGAGGGCATCTTGGAAGACGTGTCCATGGCGATTTTGGGAGACGCTAACCGCTTGGATTATAGTGGACGGTCGGTCTTAGAGGCCTATGGGTGGGAGATGTTGTTTCACTTGCCAACGACCGGCCGGGGTCTGGCTTAACCGACGTGGAACGTGATTGCACCATCTGGTAGCAAGTCGAGTTGCAGATGAGTACACCCGATCGTGTGGAATAAGGCTTCAGGAGCGCTCCGCCTGTTTACACCCCCGCAATCCCGCGCGCGGCACTCAGCAGCTCATACTCCCTCTGGCTCCACTGGTGCAGCTTGGCAGCCTCGACGGCATCACGACACAAGTCCAAAAACACCTCGGCGCCCTCGCAGAAGCACTCACGGGCAAAGTCACCCGAGCCGCTTGCGACGCACGAGCCGTCGGCAAAGAGCTTCCAGCTGGACGACTCGCGCGAGTCGTCTCCGAGCAGCTTGATCTGTAGCACGTGCGGGTCGCCGGCAACGCAGAGCTCTTCCTCGAGCACCTGCACGGTAAAGCGCATCTGGTGGGAGAGGCTGCTCTTGACCATGGCCGAGGCATAGCCGTTCGGCTTGTCCAGAAGATGCATTCGTTTTGGCTTGGCTACCAGGTTGTGGAAGTTGCGCTCACTGCGCACGGAGAAATTGTCCATACGGACTCCTTTCATCGATGTTGGCAGGGCCACCGTGCCTCTTGGCCGGTTGGCGTCGGGATCGTGGAGCCAACTCTCTACCCCGACTCTGGATAAAACGCGCCCGCTCCTTGCTGGCACGATGGAGTCTATCAGCGCGCGCGGACACAAATCAAGCGCCGCCTGCGAAATGATGTGCAGACGGCGCTTGATTTCGCCGGCTGCTGTTAGGCTTAAATCCGAAAAAGTGTCGAAATATCCCGTGTAAAAGTACGGAAAAGTATCGTAATACACACTTCAAAATCTCGAAAAAGTGTCGAAATGAGCATCTAGCAACCACGGAAAAGTGTATCCTAATGCTAAAACAGCACGTAATAAGGGGTGCGCTTATGCTACAGAGAAAAGCGAAAGCACAGTTTGAATCTTGGCTTGCCTCGTCGCCTAACAAGGCTCTTTTGGTCAAGGGCGCCCGACAGGTAGGAAAGTCATATTTGGTCAACGTCTTTGCAAATGAATCGTTCGAAAATGTCGTGACGTTCGACCTTATCGCCGACGCGTCCGTGCGCGATTCGTTTTTGGCGGCGAAAAGTGCGGATGATCTGCTTATGCGTATGTCTATTGCTGCAACGCAGCCGATGGTTGCGAACAAGACCGTTGTGGTTATCGACGAGGTGCAGCGATGCCCCAACGTGGTGACGTTTATCAAATATCTGGTCCAGCGCGGCGACTTTCGATACATCCTTACCGGATCGCTCCTTGGCGTTGAGCTCGAGGGCATCGATTCCCTGCCGGTGGGGTATGTCGAGCAGGTCCAGATGTACCCGCTCGACTTTGAGGAGTTTTGCTGGGCAAATGGCGTTGGTGCCAGCGTGTTTGACATGCTCAGGGGCTGTCTAAAGAATGAGGGGGAGCTTCCCGGCTATCTGTATGACCGCTTGCTCGATCTGTTCCATCAGTATGTGGTGGTGGGAGGCATGCCCGACGCGGTCAATTCCTTCTTGGCGACGCGCAATGTCGACGAGGTTCGAAACATCCACCGCGATCTTCACGCCCTGTATCGCGATGACATCGCAAAGTACGCTCCGCCCGAGCTGCGCTTGGTTATTCGCGATATCTATGATCTGATTCCCAGCGAGGCCGGTTCCAAAAACAAGCGATTCAAACTGTCATCGATTAACGGTGTCAAACGTTTTTCGCAGGTGACAGATCATTTCCTCTGGCTATCGGAGGCGGGTGTCGCGCTTCCTGTGTATAGCGTAACGGCGCCCGTGGCACCCCTTTTATTGGGGGAGCAACGAAATCTGTTTAAGCTGTTTTACTTGGACACCGGAATGCTTATGTCGTCGTATTCCAAAAGGGTCGCCCAAGGCGTTTTTGATGGGGAGGCAGAAGGCCCCTTTGGCATGAATATGGGGGCGGCATTCGAGGGCTTCGTTGCCCAAGAGCTCAAAGCCCACGGATTTAGATTGCGCTACTTTACGTCCAAAAAGGTCGGTGAGCTCGATTTTGTGGAAGAGACGTTCGATGGGGAAGTGCTCGCCATCGAGGTCAAATCGGGCAAGAGTTTTAAGTCCCACGCGGCGCTCGATAACGCACTGGCAACGAAGGGCTACGGAATCGATCGCGCCCTGGTACTTGCGGAATGTAATCTTCACCGCGATGGTGACGTGCTGTATCTGCCCATCTTTATGGCAGGGCTTTTGGAGCCGTAACGTGCCGCCGACTCTTCCGACCCTCCCTTAGCCCTCGCTACTCGTCGTCCCCGTCGTTGGGGTCGCCCTTGAGGGTGTTGATGTCCAGATACTCGTTATCGTCCTCTTTTTGCTGGGTCTCCGACTCCGCTTGGGTGGGGCCGGAGAACAGCCGGAATCCCTCAAACGCAATGACACCGAGCAGGGCAATGACAATGGCGATAAAGGCAACCTTGACTGCCTGCGGAAATTCCGAGAAACGCAGCGCCTTTTCCTCGGCGTAATAATCGGCGAAGCATTCTTCGCCTGTGCTTTTGGTATACACCGGCGCGGACGCGGCCTCCGGGTCATATTCCGGTGCAGGCGTGGCAGCGTACGGATCGTTGAGATAATCGCTCGATGCGGTGCCATAATCCTCGGTCTCGATGCGACCGTTGCCAGCATAGCCATCGGAATAATCGGAAAATGCCGTACCGCTCTCATAGTCCGCGGCACTCGTGTTGGCGGCAAAAAGCGGGTTAACTGGAACGTCGAGCGCCGGCATGCCGGTAGAGGTCTCATCCAGATCGGTTGCAGCCCAGGAATCGTAGGCAACCTGATGGGCAACGGGCTCATCGAGCCTTGTGACCGGAGGCTTGCGTGCCGCAGGAACAGGCAACTGCTGGGCGCTGTACATAACGGTGCTGTCGGCCGATTTGCCCTGCGTCGCTGCAGCGAGAAATGCCGCCGTTTCGGACGGGTCGCTTGCGGGGCGGGGAGCGGGCGTGGTCGCCGAAGTGAGTGCGGGCGTCGAAACAGGCGACTGCGCAGGAGTCGGCGCAGATGCGGGCTTAGGCGCAAGTGCGGGATTGAGGCTTGACGGACGAGCCCCGCCGCCCATGAGTTCGTCGGCGGTCCACGGGCGATCATTCATCACGTCGTCAAGGCTCAGCGAAAACAGGTCGTCTTCACCCTCATCGAACATGCGGTGCACATGTCCACCAATTGCCGGAATCAATCCGCGACCGGTGCATGATGCCTTGCTCAACGCCATTCTGTTCCATCCTTCCGAAATACTAATGACATCGATTATATGGAACTTTCCAAGCGGCTCGGTCTTGGATTCATGCTTTCCAGAACTCGCGCCCAAAAGGGGAGGGGCAATCCAGGCGAGTGCCTACTTGTCGCCTGCTGCCGCCTTGGCCTCATTGAGGTAGCTATAGAAGCTGTACTTGGAGATGCCAAAGAACTCGCAGGCGCGTTCGCTCGACTTGGAAATGAGGAAGGCGCCGCGACGGTCGAGGTAGCCAATGGCACGAATGCGCTCGTCTTTGGTCATGAGCGCCGCGGGCTTGCCCACAAACTGCTCGCACTCGTGCAGCAGGTCCTCGAGCAGGTCGCCGATGTTCTTGGTAATGGGCTCGGGCTCGGTGTAGCCCGTGCCGCCGGTGCCGGTAAAGGCGTCGAGCGAACGCTCAAAAGCCTTCATAAGCGTAATGTCAAAGTTGATGCCCAAAATGCCGACGGGCTTGCCCTCGTCGTTGCGGATAAAGATGGTCGAGGACTTGAGCAGCTTGCCATCGGCGGTTTTGGTGAGGTACGGCTCGCGGTCGTGCACGTCGGCGGTGCCCTCGTGCATGGATTCAAGCACAATATGGCTGGGGCCGTCACCCAGTTTGCGCCCGCTAACGTGGCCGTTTTCGATCACTACGATGGAGCGGTCCACGTCCTCGGTCTCCAGGTCGTGGACGACGACTTCGCAGTTGGGGCCAAATTGGAGCGCCAGGCCGTGTGCAAGGCGCTTGTAGAACTCAATCTGTGCGGGGGTCATGGGTGCCTTCCTAAAAATTAGTTTGGGCTCACTGTGCCATAAACCCCACTTGTTCGCAAATAACGAAAGCGTCGCTGTGTTATGTGACCGTTCGGCGGCGAAAAGGTACCGATTACGGCAACAAACAATTTGTTAGGTTTTCCAATCAAAAAGTGTGATAGAACAGTGCTAACAAACTTTTTGTTTGGCATCCACATAAAAGTTCAGCCGTGTGAATGGGATCGGGCTGAAACGCGTATGCGGGGGCCGGCAAGAGAGAACTTAAGGAGTTCACCGTATGGCCGATAAGATCCAGTGGGCGGGCAACACGATGCCCAAGAGCGATGACAAGCACTTGGGAATCATGAGCCTCGACCACGTGAAGAAGGCCCGCGCCTTCCACCAGTCGTTCCCCCAGTACACCGTCACTCCGCTTGCCCGCCTGGATGGCCAGGCCGCGCGCCTAGGCCTGTCCAACCTGTGCGTTAAGGACGAGAGCTATCGCTTTGGCCTCAACGCCTTTAAGGTCCTGGGCGGATCGTTTGCCATGGCCAACTACATTGCCGACGAGACCGGCAAGGACGTTGCCGAGTGCACCTTCGATTACCTGACCTCCGATCAGCTTGCCAAGGACTTTGGCCAGGCCACCTTCTTTACCGCCACCGACGGCAACCATGGCCGCGGCGTGGCATGGGCTGCCAACAAGCTGGGCCAGAAGGCCGTCGTGCACATGCCCAAGGGTTCCACCAAGCCCCGCTTCGATAACATTGCCGCCGAGGGCGCCACGGTGACCATCGAAGAGGTCAACTACGACGAGTGCGTGCGCATGGCCGCCGCCGAGGCCGACGCCTGCGAGCGCGGCGTCATCGTTCAGGACACCGCCTGGGAGGGCTACGAGAAGATCCCGTCCTGGATCATGGAGGGTTACGGCACCATGGCTTCCGAGGCTGCCGAGCAGCTGCGCGAGATGGCTATCAACCGCCCGACGCACGTCTTTGTCCAGGCTGGCGTAGGCTCGCTCGCCGGCGCCGTGGTGGGCTACTTCACCAACCTGTATCCCGATAACCCGCCCACCTTCGTCGTGGTTGAGTGCGCACCGGCCGCCTGCCTGTACAAGGGCGCTGCCGCCGGCGACGGAGATCCGCGCATCGTGGACGGTGACATGCCCTCCATCATGGCCGGCCTGTGCTGCGGCGAGCCCAACATCTTGGGCTGGGATATCCTGCGCAACCACACCACCGCCTTCGTGTCCTGCCCCGACTGGGTCACCGCTCGCGGCATGCGCACCCTGGGCGCTCCCGAGAAGGGCGACCCGCGCGTCATCTCCGGCGAGTCCGGCGCAGTGACCACCGGTCTGGTCGAGACCCTCATGCTCGACCCCGAGTACGCCGAGCTCAAGGAGCTCATCGGCCTGGACAAGACGAGCTCCGTGCTCTGCTTCTCCACCGAGGGCGACACCGATCCGGATCAGTACCGTCGCATCGTCTGGGAGGGCGAGTACCCGACTTGCTAGCAGGCTGACCTGTCCGGAGGCAGCCGGAGGACTTTACTCCCTGCTCGGACAGTCCTGCTCGCACGGAGAGCACATTAAGTGCTCTCCGGCTCGTGCGGAACTCGCGACGGAGCAAAGTCCTCCGTCCGCCTCCTATGGTTGCTTGCTTGCCGGGTGCTCGACCTCACGCTGCTTGGCACAAGTGATCAATCTGAAATATCTACCTGTAGGTAAACCCTTGTAGAAAGGTTGACTGTTATGACTAAGGAACTCGATTTCGAGGCAATTAAAAACGCTGCTGAGTCTCACCGCGCTGACATGACCCGCTTCCTGCGCGCCATGATCTCGCACCCCTCTGAGTCCTGCGAGGAGGGCGAGGTTGTCGCTTGCATCAAGGCCGAGATGGAGAGCCTTGGCTATGACGAGGTCAAGGTCGATGGCTTGGGTAACGTCATGGGCTTTATGGGCGAGGGCGACAAGATCATCGCCATCGACTCCCACATCGACACCGTCGGCATCGGCAACATCGAGAACTGGGATGCCGATCCCTATGAGGGCTACGAGACCGACGAGATCATCTACGGCCGCGGCGGCTCTGACCAGGAGGGCGGTATGGCTTCTGCTACCTACGCTGCCAAGATGATGAAGGACATGGGCCTCATCCCCGAGGGCTACAAGATCATGGTCGTCGGCACCGTCCAGGAAGAGGACTGCGACGGCATGTGCTGGCAGTACATCTACAACAAGGACGGCATTAAGCCCGAGTTCGTCATTTCCACCGAGCCTACCGACGGCGGCATCTATCGCGGTCACCGCGGCCGCATGGAGATCCGCGTCGACGTTCACGGCACCTCCTGCCACGGCTCCGCTCCCGACCGCGGCGACAACGCCATTTACAAAATGGCCGACATCATCGCCGACGTCCGCGCCCTCAACAACAACGGCTGCGACGAGTCGACCGACATCAAGGGCCTCGTCAAGATGCTCGACCCCAAGTACAACCCCGAGCACTTCGAGGACGCCCGCTTCCTGGGCCGCGGCACCTGCACCGTCAGCCAGATCTTCTACACCAGCCCCAGCCGCTGCGCTGTCGCTGACTCCTGCGCCATCTCCATCGACCGTCGCATGACCGCCGGCGAGACCTGGGAGTCCTGCCTGGACGAGATCCGCAACCTGCCGGCCGCCAAGAAGTACGGCGACGACGTGAAGGTCTCCATGTACATGTACGACCGTCCGTCCTGGACCGGCGAGGTTTACGAGACCGAGGCTTACTTCCCCACGTGGATCAACAAGGAGACCGCTCCGCACGTCAAGGCCCTCGTCGACGCCCACAAGGCCATGTTCGGTGACGAGCGCATCGGCTGCGAGCCCAGCATGGACAAGCGCACCGGTCGTCCGCTGTGCGACAAGTGGACCTTCTCCACGAACTGCGTTTCCATCCAGGGCCGCTATGGCATCCCCTGCGTTGGCTTTGGCCCGGGTGCCGAGTCTCAGGCTCACGCTCCCAACGAGGTCACCTACAAGGACGACCTGGTCACCGCTGCTGCCATGTACGTGGCTGCCCTGAACCTCTACGATCCGAGCCAGGCCGATGGCGACGCTACCGTGTTCCGCGCTGGTCTGACCAACAACAAGATCGACTAGTCCCATTCCTTGATCTTGTTGAGCCGGGGACAGCCTGTGTCCCCGGCACCCCCTGTTGACTTGGGGCCCGCGGTCGTTATCTCCCATGCTTCCTCAACGGTAGCGGGTCCTCGTCATAGCGCTCTGCATGTTCTAGCCACACGCGCATGCCGGAGCACATCTACTCATTGCGATCGTTTCATCTATGGAAAGGATATTTACATGGACGCCAAGTTTACCGAGCTCGTCGAGCAGCTGAACGGCCTCGATTTTAAGGGCATGTACGGCAGCGACTTCCTGCACACCTGGGATAAGACCACCGATGAGCTCAAGGCTCTCTACATCGTTGCCGACGCCCTGCGCGAGCTGCGTGAGAACAACGTTTCGTCCAAGATCTTCGACTCGGGCCTGGCCGTCTCCCTGTTCCGCGACAACTCCACCCGTACGCGCTTCTCCTTCTCTAAGGCCGCCAACCTGCTCGGCCTCGAGCTGCAGGACCTGGACGAGAAGAAGTCCCAGATCGCTCACGGCGAGACCGTCCGCGAGACCGCTACCATGATCTCCTTCATGGCCGACGTCATCGGCATCCGCGACGACATGTACATCGGCAAGGGCGACGCCTACATGGCCGAGGTCTCCGAGTCTGTCCAGCAGGCCTACGAGGACGGCGTTCTGGATCACCGTCCCACGCTCATCTCCTTGCAGTCCGACTCCGATCACCCCACGCAGTCCTCTGCCGACATGCTCTACCTCATCAACGAGTTTGGCGGCCTCGAGAACCTCAAGGGCAAGAAGGTTGCCGTCACCTGGGCCTACTCGCCCTCTTACGGCAAGCCGCTGTCCTGTCCGCAGTCGCTGATCAGCCTGCTGCCCCGTTTTGGCATGGACGTCACTTTGGCCCACCCCGAGGGCTACGACCTCATGCCCGAGGTCGTCGAGCGCGCCAAGGGCTACGCCGCCGAGTCCGGCACCACCTTTAAGCAGGTCAACACCATGGCCGAGGCCTTCGAGGGCGCCGACATCGTGATCCCCAAGAGCTGGGCTCCGTTTGCCGCCATGGAGAAGCGTACCAACCTGTACGCGGAGGGCGACGACGCCGGCATCGCAGCGCTCGAGAAGGAGCTGCTCGCTCAGAACGCCACCCATCAGGACTGGTGCTCCACGACCGAGCTCATGGAGAAGACCGCCAACGGCCAGGACACTATCTTTATGCACCCGCTGCCCGCCGACATCTCCGGTGTCTCCTGCGAGCGCGGCGAGGTCAACGCCGACGTCTTTGACATGCACCGCGTGGGCATGTACAAGGAGGCCAGCTACAAGCCGTACGCCATCGCAGCCATGATGTTCCTGCAGAAGGTTGCCGATCCCGCCGCTACCCTCAAGGCCCTCGACGAGCGCAACACCGCCCGTTGGTTCCAGGCCTAAAGCCGCGCTGAGGTAAGCCATGTAAAGGGGGCGCTCTGCCAACCGGCGGGGTGCCCCTTTTTGCATCGTGGGCGTGCGGGATAAGCGCTTTCGATGTAGATGCCCCGCGACGCGAGTTATGGGTACGATGGTTTCAGGGGAGGTATCGCCATGAAACTTGGTTGCGTCATTATGGCTTCGGGCGAGGGCAAGCGATTTGGCTCTAACAAGATGCTCGCCGATATCTATGGCGAGCCGCTGATTGCCCGGACCATTGATTCGGTTCCCCGGGGCTTTGACGTCGTGGTTTCGACGCGTTGGCCCGAGGCCGCTCAGATTTGTGATGACAAGCATTGCCCGTGCGTGCTGCACGATGGCGAGCTGCGCAGCGAAAGCGTCCGTGCGGGCCTTTCGTGGGGAGTCGAACGCAACTGGAAAGGTTGCCTCTTTTTGCCGGGTGACCAGCCGCTCGTGAGTTCGGATTCTTTTGAGGCTATGGTTCGTGCATTTGACGAGCGTGGCCGCAGGCATCCGGTGCGTCTTGCGTGCAACGGTGAGCCTTCGAGCCCGGTGCTCTTCCCAAGGCAACTGTTCCCTTCGCTCATGCTTCTCGAGGGCAAGGACGGTGGTGGGTCGATTCTCAAGGGCCGCACCGACGTTGCGTTGGTTGAGGCACGTGCCTACGAGCTGTGGGACGTCGATACCGCCAAGGGACAGCGACGCATAACGGAGCATATCGCCGCCTGCTCGTATTTTGATCGCGTGGCCAACTGCATCAATCAATAAGGAGCAATTATGATCATCATCAAAAACGGCGCGCTCGTGACGCCCCAGGGGCTTCGCCGCGCCGATCTTGCCATGGATGGCGATAAGATCGTGCGGATCGCCGCGGCGATTGAGCCGGCCGAGGGCGATACCGTCGAGGATGCCGCGGGCTGCTGGGTGTTCCCAGGCTTTATCGATGGGCACACGCACATGCAGTGCTGGACTGGCATGGACTGGACGGCCGATAGCTTTGAGACCGGCACACGTGCGGCTGCCTGCGGCGGCACGACGACCATTGTGGATTACGCCACGGCCGATCGCGGTGTGACCATGCCCGATGCCTTGGCCGAGTGGCATCGCCGCGCCGACGGAACCTGCACGGCCAACTACGCCTTTCATATGGCGCTCGCCGAGTGGAACGAGCGCAACCGCGCCGATCTCTCTGCCATGCGCGAGGCGGGCGTATCGTCGTTCAAGACCTACTTTGCCTACGATCATTTGCGCTTGGACGATGCCGAGACGCTCGAGGTGCTGGAGGAGCTCAAGCGCGTGGGCGGTATCCTGTGCGTGCATTGCGAGAACGGCACGCTGGTGAACGAGCTGCAGAAGCGCGTGTTTGAGCAGGGTATCCACGGGCCCGAGGGACATGCTCTCAGCCGTCCGGATGTGTGCGAGGCCGAGGCCGTGAGCCGTCTGCTGTATCTGGCGCATCTGGCCGGCGACGCACCGGTCAACGTGGTGCACCTTTCGACCAAGCTGGGGCTCGAGACCATCCGTGCCGCCAAGGCGCGCGGGCAGAAGAATATCTATGTCGAGACCTGCCCTCAGTATCTGATGCTCGACGATACGTGCTACTTGGAGCAGGGCGAGGACGGCTTTGCGGGCGCCAAGTATGTGATGAGCCCGCCGCTGCGCCATGCGGGTGATCGTGCGGCACTGCGCGAGGCGCTTGTGGCCGGCGAGATCGATACGATTGCGACCGACCACTGCAGCTTTAACCTGCACGGGCAAAAGGATCGCGGGCGCGACGACTTCCGCGCGATTCCCAACGGCGGACCCGGTGTGGAGCATCGCCCCGTCGCGATCGCCACGAGCTTTGAGGGACAGCTGGGCCCCGAGGATCTGTGCCGCCTGATGAGCGAGAACCCGGCGCGCGTCTTTGGCATGTATCCGCGCAAGGGCTGTCTTGCCGAGGGCTCCGATGCCGACGTGTGCGTGTGGGATCCCAAGGCGCGCTGGACCATTCGCGCGGCGACGCAGCATCAGGCTGTGGACTACACGCCGCTCGAGGGCTTTGAGGCGCACGGCCGCGCCAAGGCCGTGTTTGTGAACGGCGTACTGGCTGCGCGCGACGGCGAGCCCACCGGAGCCCAGCCCGGCCGCTACGTCCCCCGCTAGCAGAAAGGGCGCCGGGGTAGCTAAAAGAGCCCCGTCCCAAATTAGCTACCCCTGGAGGCTGGTGGCGACGATGGGGCGGTCGAGAGCTGTCTCGAAGCGGTCGGCCATCGTGGGGTCGCTGAGCGTGTCGACTTGGTTGAGCATGATGCGGGCATTGTCGAGGTTCAGCATCTGCAGCTCGGCATTGAGCACCATGGCGACGCGCTCTGGGGTGGCAGCGTCGGTGGGCTCGCAGCCGCAGCGCTCGCAGAAGAGCTCGGGGCGGTGGACAACCTTGGCGACGGGCTTGCCCAGCCCTGAGGCGCCGACGACCCAGACAACGTTTGCCGTGGCGGCGGGAATTACCGGCTCCCAGGCGGCATGCGCCTTGAGCGGGAGTCGCTTGCTGCCATCTGCCTCGGCCAACACATAGTCAAAGCGCTGCGCCAGCTGGTCGAGCGGCTCAGCGGGGGCGGAGAGCTTGCCTGTCTCCGGGTCCAAGACGCCTGCCTGGCAGATGCTTCCGCGCACAAGGCCCGCGCAGGCCTCGCAGGTGCAGCCGGGGGCATGCAGGGTCCCCGGCTTCCAAGGCGCGGCGTCCAGGCGACGGCTCGACCCGTCCCATGGCACGCCGGCGACGGGAAACATGTGCGTGGTGGTGCAGAGGAGCACGCGGCCGCCAGCGCGCATAAGCTCAAGGCCGAGCGTCTTTAGCAGCGTCGACTTGCCGCCGCTGCCGACAATCGCGGTAATGCCCGGCTCGATCTTGAGCGCGGAGGCAAGGTTTCCGCTCGTCGTTTTCATCTGTTCACCGCCGTATAATACTGTGATAATAAAAAATCATCAGAGTAGCGGTCGAACCGCTTTGCTCTGCTCAAACCGTAGCACAGGGAGGTGTCCCGGGAATGCTCGTTTATGTTCGCGGCGCTGGCGATATCGCCACGGGCGTCGCCGCTCGCTTGGTACGCTCCGGCGTGTCGGTCGTTATGGCCGATATCGCGGTTCCCACGTGCATCCGCCGCACAATCAGTTTTTGCGAGGCCATTCGCCTGGGCGAGGTCGAGGTCGAGGGCATTCGCGCTCGCTTGGCACAGACGCCGGCTGAGGCGCTTGCGATTGCCGAGGCTGGAGACGTCGCCGTCGTGGTAGACCCTCAGGCCAAGATGCTCGATGAGCTTAAACCCACGGCTGTGGTCGACGCGATTTTGGCTAAGCGCAACTTGGGCACCACGCGCGATATGGCGCCTGCCGTCATCGCCGTGGGACCGGGCTTCACCGCGCCGGTTGACTGCGACGCAGCGGTCGAAACCATGCGCGGGCATTTTTTGGGCCGCGTCATTACCCAAGGTTCGCCCCAGCCCAACACGGGCGTGCCGGGCGTCATCGCCGGCTACGGCAAGGAACGAGTTATCCACAGCCCCGCCGCCGGCGTGTTTCGGTCCGACCGCGCAATCGGCGACATCGTGAGCGCCGGAGACGTGATTGGCTACGCGGGAGATACACCCATGTGCACGCAGATCGATGGCTGTCTGCGCGGGCTTTTGGCGAACGGCGTGCGGGTGACTGAGGGCTTTAAATGCGCCGACGTCGATCCGCGCGGCGATGCCAGCTATATCAACTATATTTCGGACAAGGCGACGTCGGTCGGCGGCGGCGTGCTCGAGGCACTCGCTATGCTCACCGATGTCTTTAGAGGATAGAAGGCGGCAATGGAAAAGCTCGATGTGGTGAATGCGGCGCTTGCCGCCCTGCGTGCTGGCGAGACGTGCGAGCTCGTGGTCGTGGCCGGCACGGCAGGGTCATCGCCGCGCGGCGTGGGCGCCTGGATGGCCGTCTTTGCCGATGGCAGCCAAGCGGGCACCATCGGCGGCGGCAAGATTGAGCTCTTTGCGCTGGACGAGGCGCGCGAGCTGCTGGCCGCAGGTCAATCGCGTCTGGTCCGCTACACCATGGGCGGTGAGAACTCCGATACCGGCATGATCTGCGGCGGAGCCATCTGCCTGTGCTATCTGCGCCTGGATGTATCGCAGGCGCCGTTGTTCCAGTCGGTTGCCGACATCTTGGCCTATCGGCGCATCGGCGACTTCGTCATCGACTTTGAGCCGTTTATCGCGAGCGTGCTCGAGGGCGATGTGGCCGAGTACCATGGCGAGGAATCGCGCCGCACCATTGCGGGCTGCCCCGGGCTTTCGCTGGTGGAGGAGGGGAGTAAGGTCACCTACACCAACGCCGCCTCCGAGATTCCCACGGCGCACATCGAGACGCTCTGCCCCGAGGGCCTGACCTATATCTTTGGCTGCGGCCACGTGGGCGCTGCGACGGCTCGCGTGCTCACGGCGGCGGGCTTTGCCGTCGTGGCTTGCGACGACCGCCCCGGCACGCTGACCCCCGATTGGGTGCCCGGTGTCTACGACCGTCGTCTGGTCGACTACAAGAGCCTGAGCAAGCAGTGCCCCATCGGCCCGCGCGACCTGGTGGTCGTCGCCACGGCGGGTCACAAGTCCGATATCGATGTGGTGATTCAGGCCATGCGCGCCAAACCCGCCTATCTGGGCTGCTTGGGCTCGCGCCGCAAGACCGCCTTTGTGCGCGCCCGCCTGGAGCAGGAGGGCTTTACGCAGGAGCAGATCGACGAGCTGCACCTGCCGATTGGTGTCGCCATCGAGGCCGAGGACCCCGAGGAGATCGCCATCTCCATCGCCGCCGAGATGATCCACCTGCGTCGCACCAAACTCGTCCCCCGCAAGCGCTAGTCGCATCCCAAATGAGCTGCCCCAGCCCTCTGCCGCATGCGGGTCAAAATGCTACCTGTGCCATATGCCCTATAATGTCCGACCGTTGAGCGGCATGGGGCCGCTGCCTAGGGTATGGGAGGCGCAAATGGCAGAGTCGGCAGCAGGGGATGCCCTGTTCGAGCGTACGGGAAAAGTTTCGTTTGTGCAGGTATTACCCCATGCACTGCAGCATGTGCTGGCGGCATTCGCGGGTATCGTCACGCCCGCCATCATTATCGCGTCGGTCTGTGGCTTTACCCCTCAGGAGGAGGCCGCCGTCATCCAGGCGTCGCTCGTCCTCTCGGCGCTTGACATTTTCCTTCAACAGTTTCCCATAAAAGGTGTCGTCGGTTCGGGCCTGCCCATTGTGATGGGTGCGAGCTTTACCTTCGTGCCGGCGCTCAAGGCAGTCGGTCTTGAGCTTGGTTTTGAGGCCGTACTGGGCGCCCAGGTAATCGGCGGCGCGCTCGTCGCGCTCTTCGGCCTACTGTTTAGGCGCGTGAGTTTTCTATTTCCGGCCCCGGTGCTTGGCACCGTCATCTTTGTCATTGGCCTGTCGCTATGCCCAGTGGCAGTTGCCTCCATGGCGGGCGGGGAGGGCGCGGCCGATTTTGGCAGTGTCACCAACTGGGCCGTCGCACTTGTGACGTTCGTCGTCACCTTTATGGCTGGCAACTACGGCAAGGGCGCGCTTAGGCTGGGCAGCATCCTGGCTGGTATCTGCGCGGGCTTTGTTTTGGCTGCGGTGTTGGGCATGGTCGATTTCTCGGCCATCGCGACCGCCAGCTGGTTCGCCCCGCCGGCCCTGGGCGCCCATCGCCTGGTGTTCGACCCGGCCGCGTGCGCCGTTGTGGGCGTTGTCGCCATTGTCAACGCAGTACAGGTCATGGGCGAGTTTGCCGCCGTGTCGTCCGCTGCGCTCGATACCCCTGCGACCGATAGCCAGATCTCGGGTGGCCTGATCGCCAACGGCCTGGTCGGTATGCTGTCAGGCTTTTTTGGCGGCGTCCCCACGGCAACCTTTGGCCAGAATGTGGGCATTATCGCCGAGAACAAGGTCGTCAACCGCATGGTCTTTACGCTTGCGGCTGCCATCCTGCTCATCGCGGGCCTGCTGCCCAAGTGTGCGGCGGTGCTCACGTCTATTCCGCAGCCGGTCATCGGTGGCGCCACGATTGGCGTGTTCGCGACCATCGGTATGAACGGTGTGGTCATGTTTGCCCGCCACGGCCTGTCTCAGCGCGATACCACGCTCATGGGTCTCTCTATCGCCTTTGGCACGGGCATTGAGCGCACGGCCGGCGCGCTTGCCGGCGCTGGATTCCCCGCATGGGTTGGCACCGTTTTTGGCGGATCCTCCATTGCCGTCGCCGCGCTCGTTGCTGTGATCCTCAACCTGGTCCTCCCGCGCCAAAAATAACGCCCCATATATGAGTTGCGGTGGAATAGGGACTGTTTAAGCCTTTTAAGCCATCAAACAGTCCCTATCTCACCGCAACTGCTGTTTTCCTCCGTGCCCTAGGGATCAATTTGTGCGGGGGAGTTGTGGAGTTGTGCAGGCAGACGAGGTTTTTCTGGAAATACGCTCCCGATGCGCGTATAGTACCGATTGTTTTGTCGGCTCCTGCTGCGTCGAGTCCAAACCGCGAAATGCCATGAGCGGCGCGGATGCAGCCAGGAGGCACGAGGACAACCCATCGTGGCCACGCCCCGTGCTTAAAACCCCAAGAAGGAGTGAACAATGGCAGAAGAGAAGTATGTGCCGCGTCTGAAGACCAAGTACAACAACGAGGTCAAGCAGCAGCTTCAGGACAAGTTCCAGTACGAGAACGTCATGATGATCCCCAAGTTTGAGAAGATCGTCGTGAACATGGGTGTCGGCGAGGCCGCTACCGATTCCAAGGCCATCGACGGTGCCGTGCGCGACCTGCGCGCCATCACCGGCCAGCAGCCGATGATCACCCGTGCCCGCAAGTCCATCGCTACCTTCCGCCTGCGCGCTGGTATGCCGATCGGCTGCAAGGTTACCCTGCGTGGCGACCGTATGTGGGAGTTCTTCGATCGTCTGACCTCCGTCGCGATTCCCCGTATCCGCGACTTCCGCGGCATCTCCGCCAAGAGCTTCGACGGCCGTGGTAACTTCTCCATGGGCGTCACCGAGCAGCTCATCTTCCCCGAGATCGACTTCGACTCCGTCGATCACCAGCGTGGTATGGACATCACTTTCGTGACCACCGCCAATACCGATGAGGAGGCCAAGGCCCTTCTGGACGCCTTCGGTTTCCCGTTCAAGAAATAGGTTCACCTGCCCTATGAGCGCCGTTCCCAGAAGGGGGCGGCGCTTGGGGCGAACAATACTCTATGTGAGGAGGATATAAGTGGCTAAGACATCGATGATCGTCAAGTGCAATCGCAAGCAGAAGTTCTCTACTCGTGAGTACACGCGCTGCCAGCGCTGCGGCCGTCCGCACTCTGTGTACCGCAAGTTCGGCCTGTGCCGTGTCTGCTTCCGCGAGCTTGCACTCAAGGGCGAGCTTCCCGGCGTTAAGAAGGCCAGCTGGTAAGTCACTACCAGCGTTTCAAGCATCCGTTTGGAACAGGGAAAACGCGCTAAAAAGGCTTTGCCGTTAAGGGCGGCGAAGAACCAAGAGCACGTGTTCATCAAGAACGAAGGAGAATCTGTATGAACCTTACAGACCCGATCGCAGATATGCTTACGCGCATCCGTAACGCTAACTCTGTGAACAAGGCCACGGTCTCCATGCCGAGCAGCAAGAAGCTCGTCGAGATCGCTCGTGTTCTGCACGAGGAGGGCTACATCGAGGGCTACGATGTCGAGGACACCGTTCCCCAGAAGACTCTGCACATCACGCTTAAGTATGGTCCCAAGAAGGCTAAGGTCATCAACGGCATCCGCCGCATTTCCAAGCCGGGCCTGCGTAAGTACACCGGCGTTGCCGACATGCCCCGCGTCCGCGGTGGCCTTGGTACCGCCATTATTTCCACCAGCCATGGCGTTATGACCGACCGCGATGCTCGCAAGCACAACGTCGGCGGCGAGATCATCGCTTACGTCTGGTAATTCGCTCGGTAGGTAGAAGGAAAGGAGATCACCGTGTCTCGTATCGGTAATAAGCCTGTCCAGATTCCCGCCGGAGTCGAAGTGGCAGTCAACGGCAACAACGTTGTCGTCAAGGGCCCCAAGGGCCAGCTCGAGCTCGATGTCTTTGAGAAGCTCGCTATCAACATCGAGGACAACGTCCTCACCGTTTCCCGTCCCGACGACGAGCGTGAGACCCGTGCCCGCCACGGCCTCACCCGCGCCCTCATCCACAACATGGTGGTTGGCGTTTCCGAGGGCTTCGAGAAGAAGCTCGAGCTCGCCGGCGTCGGTTACCGCGTGCAGCAGAAGGGCAAGAACCTCGAGTTCTCCCTGGGCTTCTCGCACCCCGTGATCGTCGAGGCTCCCGAGGGCATCACCTTCGAGGTTCCCGACAACACCCACGTGAACGTCAAGGGTATCAACAAGCAGCAGGTCGGTCAGATCGCCGCTGAGATCCGCGGCCATCGTCCTCCCGAGCCTTACAAGGGCAAGGGTATCCACTACGTTGGCGAGCACATCCGCCGCAAGCTGGGTAAGGCCGCCAAGTAGTCGTAACCGACTCACTCGCATAAGACCAGCACCCCGTCAGGTGCTGGCAAGATCAACCTTTTTAGGAGTTTACGTATGAACAAGCATAAGGCGAAGCTGGAAGGCCTCAAGCGTCGTCAGCGTCGTGTTCGCGGCAAGGTCTCGGGTACCTCCGAGCGTCCGCGTCTTCGCGTGACCCGTACTAACGCCAACATCTATGCCCAGATCATCGACGACAGCAAGGGCTCCAGCCTGACGCTCGTCTCTGCCTCGACCCTCGAGGCCGAGTTCAAGGGCACCCACACCTCGAACAAGGAGGCTGCGGAGAAGGTCGGTCAGCTCGTTGGCAAGCGCGCCATCGAGGCCGGCATCACCAAGGTCGCCTTCGATCGTGGTGGCCGTATCTACCATGGCCGCGTCAAGGCCCTCGCCGACGGTGCTCGTGCCGCCGGTCTCGAGTTCTAGGAGGTATGTAGCACATGGCTCGTAATCAGAAGCAGCAGCGCGAGGCCTCCGAGTTCGAGGAGCGCGTCGTTTACATCAACCGCGTGTCGAAGACCGTCAAGGGTGGTCGTCGCATGAGCCTCGTCGCTCTCGTCGTCGTTGGCGACGGCAAGGGCAACGTCGGCGTTGGCATGGGCAAGTCCGCTGAGGTGCCCCTGGCCATCTCCAAGGCGTCTCTCGATGCCAAGAAGAACATGTTCCACGTGCCGGTGACCGAGCAGGGCACCATCCCGCACGAGGTTCTCGGCCACTTTGGTGCCGGCCGCATCATCATCAAGCCCGCTGTCGAGGGTACCGGCGTTATCGCCGGCGGCGCTGTGCGTCCCCTCTTCGAGCTTGCTGGCATCAAGAACGTCCTGTCCAAGTCCCTCGGTACCGACAACGGCCTCAACATCATCAAGGCTGCCGTCGAGGGCCTCAAGGAGCTCTCCAGCCCTGAGGACGTCGCGGCTCGCCGTGGCCTGACGGTCTCCGAGATGTTCGTCGGTAAGGAGAACTAAGCATGGCTGACACCATCAAGATCAAGCAGGTCCGCAGCACCAACGGTTGCAAGCAGGACCAGGTCCGTACTGTCCGTGCCCTCGGTCTCCACAGGATCCGCGAGGTTCGCGAGATTGCTGACAACGAGTCCGTCCGCGGCATGATCTTCAAGGTCAAGCACCTTGTCGAGATTGTAGAGGAGTAGCAAATGCAGCTTCACGATCTTACTCCCGCGCCCGGTTCCACCAAGAACCGTAAGCGCGTCGGCCGTGGCAATTCTTCGGGTCACGGCACCACTTCTGGCCGCGGCCAGAAGGGCCAGGGTTCCCGCTCTGGCGGCACCAAGGGTGCCGGCTTCGAGGGTGGCCAGACTCCGCTGGCTATGCGCCTGCCCAAGCTTCCGGGCTTCCGCAACCCCCGTCGTATCGAGTACACCGCTGTTAACGTTGAGCGTCTCGAGCGTAAGTTCGAGGATGGCGCTGTGATCGACGGTGCCGCTCTTAAGGCCGCTCGCATCACCAAGAGCGAGTTCGAGCCCGTCAAGGTGCTCGGCAATGGTGAGCTCACCAAGAAGTTCACGGTCAAGGTCGACAAGGTCAGCGCTTCTGCGCAGGCCAAGATCGAGGCCGCCGGCGGAAAGGTCGAGCTGCCGTGCTAAATGGTCTTAAGAATGCTTTCCGCATCAAAGAATTGCGCGAAAAGATTCTTTTTACCATAGCTATGCTCGTCGTGTACCGCATTGGTGCGCACGTTCCTGTGCCCGGCATTCCCTTCCAGGGGATGCTGGGCCTTTTCTCGACCGATAACAATTCGGTCGCCGCAGGTGCTATGGCCCTCCTGAATCTTTTCTCTGGCGGCGCGTTGAGCTATGTGTCGGTGTTTTCGCTGGGCATCATGCCTTACATCACCAGCTCGATCATCCTCCAGATGCTCCAGGCCGTCGTGCCTTCCCTGCATGAGCTTGCCCGCGAGGGCGAGGTCGGTCAGACCAAGATTACGCAGTATTCGCGTTACCTCACCTTGGCTCTGGCAATCCTCAACTCCGTGGGTTACCTCTTCCTCTTTAAGAGCTTCGGCATCAGCTTTAATGGCGCCGGCGCTCCCGAGATCATCTTCGACCTCATGGTCGTCGGCACGCTCACTGCGGGCGCCATGCTGATCATGTGGATTGGTGAGCTCATCACCCAGCGCGGTATCGGCAATGGCATGTCGCTGATCATCTTTGCGAACATCATGGCCGGCCTTCCGCAGGCTATCTTCTCCAGCACCGAGGGTAATGCCGGTGGCATCATCACCATGGTGATCATCTGCGCCATCATCCTGCTGGTTATCCCGCTGATTGTTTTCCTTGAGCGCGGCCAGCGCCGCATCCCGGTCTCCTATGCCAAGCGCGTCGTGGGCCGTCGCATGATGGGTGGCCAGACCACCTACCTGCCCATCAAGGTCAACACCGCGGGCGTCGTGCCGATCATCTTTGCCTCGGCGCTGCTGTACTTCCCGGCTCAGATTGCCGTGTTCTTCCCCGGCATCGGCTGGATTCAGGCAGTTGCCTCTGCGCTTTCGACCGGTTGGCTCAACTGGGTGCTTAACGTTGTCCTCATCGTGTTCTTCGCGTACTTCTACACCTCCATGGTGTTCAACCCCGATGACACGGCCGACAACCTTAAGAAGCAGGGTGGCTTTATTCCGGGCGTCCGTCCGGGTAGGGCTACCGCGGCCTACATCAAGAACGCGCTCAACAAGATCACGCTTCCCAGCGCTGTCTTTTTGGCGCTCATCGCCATCGTGCCTTCGATCATCTTCTCCTTCACGGGTAACCATCTGATCCAGGCATTTGGCGGCACGTCCATCCTCATCATGGTCGGCGTCGTGCTCGACACGGTCGATAAGCTCGAAGGCCAGATCAAGATGTATGATTACGATGGATTCTTTAAATAGGCTAGAGGAGGATTGCTCATGAACCTCGTATTGCTCGGAGCTCCGGGTGCCGGTAAGGGCACCGTCGCACAGGAGCTCGTCGCCGAGTTTGGCGTCGCTCACATTTCCACGGGCGACCTGCTGCGTGCTGCCGTCAAGGGTGGCACCGAGCTTGGTATTCAGGCTAAGAAGTACATGGACGCTGGCGAGCTCGTTCCCGACCAGCTCGTGATCGACCTTGTCAAGGAGCGCCTTGCTGCCGATGACGCCCAGCAGGGCTTCATCCTCGACGGCTTCCCGCGCAACACCGCCCAGGCTGTGACGCTCGATTCCGAGCTCTCCGCCATGGGTCGCGAGATCGACTGCGCCCTTCTGGTCGACGTGGCCCCCGAGGTCATCATCGCTCGTCTGTCTTCGCGTCGCACTTGCCGCGCCTGCGGTTACACCGGCACCGCTGCCGATGCTACCTGCCCCAAGTGCGCCGGCGAGATGTATCAGCGCGACGACGACAAGCCCGAGACCATCAAGAACCGTCTCGACGTCTACGAGAAGTCCACGAGCCCGCTCGTCGACTACTATCGTGGCCAGGGTCTGCTCAAGTCGGTCAACGGTGACCAGGCTCGCGAGACCGTGTACGGGGATGTCAAAGAGGCTCTCGGTCTATGATCAAGATTAAGTCTGCAACGCAAATCGAGCAGATGAAGAAGGCAGGAGCGCTATCTAAGATGGCGCTCCGCCACGTTGGAGCCATGGTGCGCCCTGGTGTTTCGACCTTTGAGCTCGATCAGCTCGCGGAGCAGATTATCCGTATGCATGGCGGCACCCCGGCCTTTAAGGGTTACGGCGGGTTCCCCGGTACCATTTGCGCATCGATTAACGATGCCGTGGTCCACGGTATTCCCAACCCCGACATGATCCTGCGCGATGGCGATATCATCTCCATCGATACGGGAGCCGTTGTCGACGGTTGGGTTGGCGATAACGCTTGGACGTTTTTTGTCGGCACACCCACGCCCGAGGCCAAGGCCCTGTGCGAGGTCACGCGCGATTGCCTTAAGGCTGCCATCGAGCAGGCTGTTCCCGGTAACCATATCGGGGATGTTGGTTACGCCGTTCAGTCCCTCGCCGAGTCTCACGGTTACGGCGTGCTTCGTGACTATGTGGGCCATGGCATTGGCCGCGTGATGCACGAGGACCCCAACGTTCCTAACTATGGAAAGAAGGGGAGGGGCGTTCGCCTCCAGGCCGGCATGGTCATTGCCATCGAGCCGATGGTTACGATGGGTTCCAACCATGTGAGCACGGGCTCCGACGGTTGGATTGTTACGACCAACGACCACCTGCCCGCCGCACACTACGAGAACACCGTCGCCATTACCAATGACGGTCCGGTGATTATCACCACGGATGCCCAAGGTGCTTGGTGTTCGCTCCAAGGCGGAGAAATGTAACAAGTTCCACTTAGTTGTGGAGCCATTACGAAGTTATTACGATGCGTGCATACGTGTTGTAGAATACTCAATCGCTGTCGTTTTCTAGAGAAAGATGATTGCTTGTGAAGAAGGAAGACGCAATTGAGCTCGAGGGTACGGTAAAGGAACCGCTGCCCAATGCCATGTTTAAGGTCGAGCTCGAGAACGGTCATTCGGTTCTGTGCAACATTTCTGGCAAGATCCGAATGAATTACATCCGTATTCTCCCCGGTGACAGGGTTGTCGTGGAGCTTTCCCCGTACGACCTGACCCGCGGCCGCATCACCTATCGCTACAAATAGCGGCACGCATACGCGCACTCCATTTCCGACTGCAGGCTTAGCTCAACCTACGGTCGGATTGTGTGTGAAGACCAGCCATAGTTTTAAACGCCTGCGGCTGGGCGAGTAGATAGTAGGGAAGTAGTTTGAGCGCTACCGAAAGGAAGAACGATGAAGGTACGTCCTTCGGTCAAGAAGATGTGCGATAAGTGCAAAATCATTAGGCGCCATGGCAAGGTCCTCGTCATTTGCGAGAACCCCCGTCATAAGCAGCGTCAGGGTTAAGAGAGGAGACTACGTTGGCCCGTATTAATGGTGTCGACCTCCCGCGTGAGAAGCGCGTTGAGATCGGTCTGACCTACATTTACGGCATCGGCCGCACCACTGCGACGAAGATCTGCGTCGAGTGCAACGTTAACGTGGATACGCGCGTTAAGGACCTCACCGAGGATGAGGTTAACGCCATCCGTGATTATATCGATAAGAACCAGATCATGGTTGAGGGCGACCTCCGCCGTGAGCGCAACCAGAACGTCAAGCGCCTTATGGACATCGGCTGCAACCGCGGCCTTCGTCACCGCAAGGGCCTCCCGGTCCGCGGCCAGCGCACCCACACTAACGCTCGTACCCGCAAGGGCCCGAAGCGTCAGATCGGTGCTAAGAAGAAGAAATAAGGAGCGCTAGATAGATGGCTACTGCTAAGAAGAACGTTCGCGCTGCCCGTCTGAAGCGCGCGGACCGTAAGAACATTTCCGTGGGCCAGGCTCACATTCGTTCTACGTTCAACAACACGATCGTTTCGATCACCGATCCCCAGGGCAACGTCATTTCCTGGAAGTCGGCTGGCCAGGTGGGCTTCAAGGGCTCCCGTAAGTCCACGCCGTTCGCTGCCCAGATGGCTGCCGAGGCTGCTGCCAAGCAGGCCATGGAGCACGGTATGAAGAAGGTTTCCGTCTTCGTCAAGGGCCCCGGCTCCGGTCGTGAGACCGCCATTCGCTCCCTCCAGGCTGCTGGCCTCGAGGTCTCGAGCATCCAGGACAAGACCCCCATTCCGCACAACGGCTGCCGCCCCAAGAAGCGTCGCCGCGTGTAACTGAAAGGATCGTATCAATATGGCAATCGACAGGACTCCTGTTCTTAAGCGCTGCCGTCAGCTCGGGATCGATCCCGCTGAGCTCGGTTACAGCAGCAAGAAGGAATCTATCCGTCAGCCCAAGCGCCGTCGCAAGGAATCTGAGTACGGCATGCAGCTGCGCGAGAAGCAGAAGGTCAAGTTCATCTATGGCGTTCTGGAGAAGCAGTTCCACGGCTACTTCAACAAGGCCCGCAAGATGAACGGCGTCACCGGTGAGAACCTCATGATCATCCTTGAGTCTCGCCTCGACAACGTCGTCTTCCGTCTTGGCTTCGCCCGCACCCGCAAAGAGGCTCGTCAGTCCGTCCGTCACGGTCACTTCACCGTGAACGGCAAGCGCGTGGACATCCCGTCCTACCGCGTCAAGGCCGGCGACGTCGTCGCTGTCGGCGAGAAGTTCCGTGACCTCCTCCCCATCAAGGAGGCTCTGATTTCCTCCGAGCGCTTTGAGGTCCCTGGCTGGCTCGAGGTCGATATCGAGAAGCTGTCTGGTAACGTGCTCGCTCTGCCGACGCGTGAGCAGATCAGCGGTGATATCAACGAGCAGCTCATCGTCGAGCTCTACTCTAAGTAGTCCATCCGGGCTGCTGAGGCTGGAGGTAATACATGTCAGAATTCATTAGGCCTCAGGTTCAGGTCGAAGAGATCAACGAGACGTCTGCTCGTGTCTCCGTCGAGCCGCTCGAGCGTGGCTACGGCGATACGCTGGGTAACTCCCTTCGTCGCGTTCTTCTGTCCTCGCTCGAGGGTGCCGCCGTCGAGGCTATTCAGATCGATGGTGCGCAGCACGAGTTCATGACCATCCCTAACATGGTCGAGGATGTCACCGACATCGTCCTGAATGTCAAGGGTCTTGTCTTCAGGGCTCTCGGCACGACCGACGAGGCGACCGCCACCATCTCGGTTGACGGCCCCTGCGAGGTCACCGGTGCGGACTTCTTTATTCCGTCCGAGTTTGAGCTGGTCAACCCCGAGCAGCACATCGCTACGCTCACCGAGGGTGGCCATCTCACCATGAGCATGCGCATCGGCTATGGCCGCGGCTATGTTTCTGGCGAGGCCAACAAGCGCGACAACGATCCCATCGGTGTGATCCATGTCGACTCGCTGTACTCGCCGGTTTCCCGTTGCGCCAAGCTCGTTGAGGCTTGCCGTGTCGGTCAGCATACCGACTACGACCGCCTTGTCCTCGAGATCGAGACCAACGGCTCCATCGCCCCGCGCGACGCCGTGGTCCAGGCTGCCAATATCATCAACCAGCATATGGCCGCCTTTATGAACCTTGCCGAGACCCCCGAGGTCGAGGAGGAGGCTTCGATCTTCGCTCCCGAGGTCACCAACGACAACGCCGAGCTGGACAAGCAGATCGAGGATCTGGACCTTTCCGTCCGTTCCTACAACTGCCTTAAGCGCGCCAGCATTCACTCGGTCCGTCAGCTCGTTGAGTTCTCGGAGAACGATCTGCTCAACATCCGTAATTTCGGTGTTAAGTCGATCGAGGAAGTGAAGGACAAGCTTGAGTCCATGGGCCTGAGCCTGAAGGCTTAATGCTTCGCATATTTGAGGAGAAACTAGACCATGCGTCACAACGTTAAGAAGGGCCTGAAGCTCGGCACCGATGCGAGCCACACCAAGGCCATGAAGAAGAGCCTTGCTAAGGCCCTCTTCGAGAACGACCGCATCAAGACCACCGAGACCCGCGCTAAGGCGCTGCGTTCGGTCGTCGATCCGATCATCACTTGGGCCAAGAAGGGCGACCTGCACTCTCGTCGTCTGGCTATCGCCAAGCTCGGCGATAAGCAGCTCGTTGCCGAGATCTTCGACAAGGCTGCTCAGGGCATGTGGCAGGACCGCAACGGCGGTTACACCCGCATCATGAAGCTCGGTAACCGTAAGGGCGACAACGCTCCCATCGTTATCATGGAGCTCGTCACCGAGCCTTGCACGCCTAAGGCCAAGAAGGCTGCTCCGGCCCCCAAGAAGGCCGCTGCTCCCAAGAAGGTCGAGGCTGTCGAGGAGACCGCTGCCGAGGAGGCTCCTGCTGAGGAGACCGCTGAGTAGACATTCCGTCTGCATAGGCTATATTCGAGGGGTACGTTCGCGTACCCCTCTTTTTTTGTCGCGATACCGTTGCTTGTTTGTTGGGAGCGCCCATGACTGCGCCGTCTGATTTCAATTCGATTTCCGAGCTTGACGCCACGCTCGTATTTCGCGTGGCCTATGATGGCTCGTCGTATAGCGGATTTGCCGAGCAGCCGGGACAGACGACGGTTGCGGGTGAGCTACGTCGAGCCATCGAGACGCTGCTTCGCCGCCCGATCGATCTGACGTGTGCGGGGCGTACCGATGCCGGCGTGCATGCCGTGGCTCAGTACATCAGCGTGCCCGTTACGGACGCTGAGCTCGCGTGTACGCGCCGTAGGTGGCTGAGGGCTATGGATGCCCTCCTGCCCAAAGATATCGCCATAAACGAGGTCTACAAGGCCCGTAGGGGCTTTTCTGCCCGCTTTGACGCGCGGTCCCGTACGTATACGTACCGTATTGCCGATCGCGATGCGCGCCCCGTGCTCTCGCGCGGTGCGGTGTGGTGGCATCGCTATCCCCTCGACGTAGATGCGATGGCGGCCGCCTGCCCTGCGCTTTTGGGCGAGCAGGACTTTAAGAGCTTTTGCAAGGTTGCCTCTGCTGTGGGCAAGCCCACGCACCGCTGCGTGATGCGTGCGGAGTTTGGCCACGAGGTCGCTTTTGGCGAGGATATCCTGACCTTCACTATCGAGGGCAATGCGTTTTTGCACTCGATGGTGCGTACCATTGTAGGAACGCTCGTGGAGATTGGCATGCATCGTCGCGATCCCCAGTGGATGCGCGAGGTTATTGACGCCCGTGACCGAACCGCTGCGGGTCCCACGGCGCCTGCCTGCGGCCTTACGTTTATGGGTGTGGATTACGGCCCCGACGAGCTTGTCGTTCTCGACTAGGGGAGTGCTCGGCGCGTCTGTGCCTTGCACATACTATGTGTGAGCTGCGCGTGTGCAACATCTGTTCTTGGCGTGCAACATGTTAGGCGGCTCGTTGCTTTTATAGCTCGGGTGTACCATGAACGACAGTTTGATTTGGTGCTATCGAGAGGATGGAAAACTTGGTTCGACGTGGTTCGCATCCGCGACTTTCGGTGATCCTTGTGGTAGAAGGTTCGCCCAGCTATGCGATGCGTGCGCTCGAGAGTATCCAGAACCAAGACCTCTACGATTTGCAGATTGTCGTTGTCTGCCGCGATGCTGCGCCCGGTGTGCGCCATTCGCTTCAAGTTGCTGCCGACAGGGACATCCATATTGATTTGATTGACGTCGAGGACGCGAAGCGCGGCGCTTGTCTTCGTGCCGGTTTTGATGCCTCGCGCGGCTCTCAAATCATCGTCATGAACGCCGATGAGTGGTTTGCTCCGCAGGCCCTTTCCAAGATGGTCGATATCGCGTGCGATACTGCGGCAGACATTGTGCTCCCCTCGGTGTCGCTCGATCGATACGATGCGCATCGCGAGCGTCATTCGCGCGTCTTGGATGCTGCCTCTATTGCCATAGAAGACGAGTCTTCTATGGTGACTGGGCTGCCCCAGTTGATTTTGGGCGGCCTAGTCGCTCAGACCTCTGGCGTGATGTATAGCCGTCCGCTGTTTGAGGCATGCCTGTCGCGCGGCAAGGCGTACCGTACGGTTGAGTTTATGGCTTATGCGCTCTCGCAGGCACGATTCGTGTCCGGCTGCGGCGACGCTTGTTTCCACGCGGCGGCACCTAAGCTTACAGATGCCTTTGATCCCACCATGTATGCCAGGATATCCGATGACACTCGAGCGCTCGACGAGCTTGCGGACTCACTCTCGGAAGCAGATAGCGGTGGTCGGCTCAAGCTGGCAAGCCAAAAGTTCTACTTTGCCGGACTGGTCGCCTGCATCGAGAATTTGTGTCTGAGCCCGCATGGGGTGTCGTCAATCGAGCGTTCCGCCCGCATGCGTGATATGCTCGAGGCGCCTCGAACCCGTCAGATGGTCGCCGCGCTCAAGGATAACCATCGGGGACTCGGTCTGTTGTTTGGGCCGATCGCCAGCGCCAAGCCCGCGCGCTGCGTGATGTGTACGCATCTGGCAGCTTTTCTTAACCGGACGGGCGCAAAAACCGCCTAAACGGCTCATTACGAAACAAACTTGCATAGAATTGTTTCGAAATGCGTTCTTATACACAAAAGCCTTCAAATAGCGTTAAACTATTCAATCACTGATTGATTGTCTCCGCCATCTTTTGGAGAGAGGGTTTGTATGGCTAAAAAACGCAATGGGCGCCAGGATGCCATTAGAGATATTGTGCGCAATAAGGATGTCCGCACGCAGCGCGTGCTGGTCGATGAGCTCCGTGCTATGGGCTTTGATTGCACGCAGGCGACTGTCTCTCGCGATATTGCCGATATGGGGCTGCGTAAGCTCCCTGAGGGCATCTATGTTCTGGCAGAGGACCTGCACCTGCAGCGTATGGTTTCCGAGCTCGTAACGGGCGTTCTGCGTACTGATAATCTGGTTATGATCAAGGCTCAGCCTGGCACGGCTTCCGGCATCGCCGCCGCCGTTGATGCGGCAGAGTTACCCGATGTGCTTGGCTCGCTTGCCGGCAACGATACGATTTTGGTTATTGCCCAGACGGCCGAGGACGGCGAGCGTCTCGAGGCGCTGATCAATAAGTTGAGCAATTCTCGCAAGTAGGTGTGCGGGTCGTGCGCTCGGCATTGTGTGCGCTGACATAGTGGCTTGTAAGGGGCATCGACGTTGGTCGGTACCCCTTTTTGTTTGCCGGTATAAAGACCGCCCACCAGGTCGCTTCAAACTAAAAGGCCCCGAGCAGTTCAATAAGCTGCTCGGGGCCTTGTTGGCTTTAGTCGCGTACTTCTTAGCCGACCGTATCGTCAGGCGTGGGCGAGGGGTCGGGAGTGGGCGTAGGCGTAGGCGTAGGCGTAGGCGTGCCGCCATCGCCGCCGGTCGAACCACCAGTGGAGCCACCCGTCGAGCCACCGGTCGTACCGGTGCCGCCGGTGGTGTCGCCGCCCGTGGTCTCGGTGGTCGTGGTCGTCGTGGTAGTCGTTGTGGTGGTTTCCTCTTCCTCTTCGTCCTTGTCGTCGTTCTCCGACTTCTTGGTGTTGTTGGTGCCGTAGAACTTCCAGACGCTGTTGTTCTTGTAGGTGGGCGCCGTTCCGGTCGCAAACTCCTCGCGCTCGGTACCGGTCAGAACGGTGTTCATAAACCGCTTAAAGACAGGCAGGTTGGTGCTGTCGCCCAGCAGGTCCGTGCCGTACTTTTGGATGGGGATCTCGCCCGCGGAATAGCCGGTCCACAGGGCGCACGCCAGCTGCGGGGTATAGCCGCAGAACCACAGGTTGGTGGTGTTGTCGGTGGTGCCCGTCTTGCCGGCATAGGGCTGGTTGACACTCAGAGCGCCGGCAGCACCCGTACCGCTGCCCTTCATGACGCCGGACAGAACATCGGTGACCGCGGCGGCCTCGCCCTCGGTAAGCACCTGTGAGGGATTGTCGGTGTGCTGGTACAGCACCGAACCGGTACGAGAGTCAATCTCGGTGATGGCGATCGGCTGGCGATAGTAGCCGCCGTTGGCAAACGTCGCGTAGGCGGCGGCCATCTCGAGCGGCGAGATCGAGCCGGTGCCGAGGGTCATGACGGGAACGTCCTCGATGTTGTCCTTGGCGGGGTCGATGCCGAGCTTTTTGACGAGCGAGATGATCTTGCTGTTACCGACGGCTTCCGCCACCTGGATGTAGCCGGTGTTGGAGGAGTATGCCGTCGCCTGCTTAAGCGTGATGTTGCCATAGCTCTGGTTGGCGTAATTTTGGACCTCGGTCGTGGTGCCCTTGGCCTTGAGCGGCGAGTTGCAGTTGAGGGTGACGTTGGGGTTCATGCCGTTTTGGATGGCAGTTGCCAGCGTAAAGGCCTTAAAGGTGGAGCCGACGGGACGCTTGGCCGTGGCATGGTTTACGTGGTTCTCGTCGGCGTTGTAGTCGTAGCCGCCCACCATGCACTTGATGTAGCCGGTCTTGGGGTCGACGACGACCATGCCCATGTCCAGGCCGCCAAGCGAGAGCGTGTCGAGCTGCTCGCGGACGGCATTCTCTGCCACCTGCTGCATCGTGGGGTCGATGGTGGTCTTGACGGTCAGGCCGCCCTTAAAGAGCACGTCGGTCGAGAACTCCTGCTCCAGCAGCTGCTTGACGTAGGAGACAAAGTAGGGCTGCGAGTATACGTCGACGCCGCTGCCCGAGATTTCGGTCACATTGAGGGTGATGGGTTCGGCCTGTGCGGCATCGTGCTCCTCCTGGGTGATGTGGCCCAGGCGCAACATGTTGTCGAGGACCTTGTTGCGACGGGACAGCGCCAGGTCGGGGTTGACCGTGGGGTCGTACTGCGAGGGCGAGTTGGGAAGGCCGATCAACAGCGCGGCCTCGCTCAGGGTGAGGTCGGCGGCGCTCTTGGACAGATAGGTCTCGGCTGCGGCCTCGATGCCGTAGGCGCCGTGGCCGTAATAGATGGTGTTGAGGTACATCATGAGGATCTCGTCTTTGGAGTACATGTCCTCCATCTTGATAGCGATGTAGGCCTCGCGCACCTTACGCTCAATGGTCGAGTCGAATTGCTCCTCCTGCAGGATGGTGTTGCGCACAAGCTGCTGGGTGATCGTCGAGGCGCCTTCGTGCCCGCCGCCGAGGGTTGCCACCGCAGCACGCGCGATACCCCACAGGTCGATACCGCCGTGCTCGTAGAAGCGCTCGTCCTCGACGTCAACGGTGCCCTGCAGCACGTAGGGGGAGACCTCGTCCTTGGTGATGGACTTGCGGTTTTGCGTGTAGAAGCTCGCGATCTTGTTGCCGTTGCAGTCGACGATCTCGGTGGGCTCGCTCACCAGATACGCGTTGGCGTCGGTGTAGTCGGGCAGATCGGACAGCCAGCGGTTGACGTTACCGAGCATGCCGATGCCAAACGCCACGCCCGCAATCAGCAGAAAGCCCAAAAACGAGAGCAGGATTATGGGCAGGGCGTGCGTCTTTGAACGGCTGTGTCCCTGTCGTTGGCGAGGACCCATATATTGACCTCCAGGTATGTCGTGCCAGACGGTGGATGTGCCGTCGGGGCAGGATGGACATAAGTTATTACACGATAAACCAAACGGGGCGCGCGAGGCCTCGTGTATGCTGGAAGACGGCATTTTTCAGAGTGAATGCATACCTTGGTAAGGAGTTTGTCGATGGCGATTCGGACGATGGGGCCGAGCGGACAATACGAGACTGGATTGGATGCTGCCGGTGCGGCGCTGCCCGAGCTGCTGGCGCCGGCGGGCGGGCTCGACCAGATGCTTGCGGCCATCGCCGCGGGCGCCGATGCCATCTATGCGGGGTTGGGCGGCTTTAACGCCCGTGTGAGCGCCCATGGCTTTACGGATAACGAGTTTGCGCGCGGCTGCGCCGTGGCGCATGCCCATGGCGTGCGTGTGTACGTAACGCTCAACGTGTTCGTGTTTGACGATGAGTTGTCCGACGCGGTGGCGTTGGGAGCTCATGCACTGGAGCTGGGCGCCGATGCTCTGATTGTCGCCGATGCCGGGTTGGCCTGCGCGCTGCGCGCGGCGATTCCCGGGGTCGAGATTCACCTGTCCACGCAGGCGGGCGCTCATAGCGAGGGTGCCGTGCGGCTTGCCGCCGATGAGCTGGGGGTCGAGCGCGTGACGACGGCACGCGAGCTGACGGTCGACGAGATTGCGGCGCTATGTGCCACGGGCGTGCCCATCGAGGTATTCTGCCACGGTGCGATTTGCATCGGCTATTCGGGGGCGTGCGAGTTCTCGGCCCTGCGGCGTGGACGATCGGCGATGCACGGCGACTGCACGCAGCCGTGCCGTCTGGCGTACGACCTAGTGGACGAGGCGGGGCAGAGCGTTGTCGCCGTTGAGGGGGATCGTCTGCTGTGTCCGCATGACTATCTGGGTATTGCGCATCTGCCCGAGCTTGTAGATGCTGGCGTTGCGTCGCTCAAGATCGAGGGACGCATGAAGAACCCCGATTACGTATTCAACGTGGTGCGGGTTTGGCGCCGGGCGCTCGATATGCTGCGCGACGGCGCGTGGGACCCCGGTGCCGTGGAAGAGCTTGAGCGCGAGCTGGGAAGGTCGTTTAACCGTGGGTTTACCGATGCGTACCTGCGAGGGCGTTCGGGTGCCGAGCTGATGAGCTTTGAGCGTGCAATTAACCAGGGCGTGCGCGTGGGGCGCTTGGTCGCTGTGGGCCACGAAGAGGTGACCGTTGAGCTCGATGCCGCCGTGGCGGCGGGTGACACGCTCGAGATTCGGTTCTATCCGGGTGTCGACGCGCGTCCCGATGTGCCCAAGCGCTGGCCGCAGGTGCCCTGCCCGGTGGATGCCGCAGCGGGGAAGCGCGTCGTCGTGCATTGCAAGCGTAAGGTGGACGCGGGCTGCGAGGTATACCTGATTCGTAGCGCCGGCGTGTTGGATCAGACGGCGGCGGTGTTGGAGCGCATGCGGGCCGAGGCGGATGCGATTGCGCCCGTTGCGCGTGCCGTTGAGGTGCTGCCCTTTGAGGACGTTGCGGTGGATAGCGGTGCGTCGCCGGAGTTGGTGGAGTGCGCGGTTCCCGCTCGCATGGTTTTTGCTTGGCAGCTGATGGATACCGACCCGCGCAGAGAACTCGATTTGTCCGACACCGTTGTGGTGCTTGACGAGGTGTGCCGCACGGGTGACGCTGACCGGACCCGCTCGCTGATGCAGCGTGCCGGGCGCGTCGTCTGCCGCAACCTGGGACAGGTGGTGATTGCTCGCGAGCTGGGCGTGACGTTTGACGTGGCGGCGCCGGTGTTCTGCGCGAATCGGGCCACGCTTACCTGGCTGCGCGGACTCGGTGCGGGGCGGGTGTACTTGCCGGCCGAGTTGCTCGGCAATGATGCGGAGCGTATTGCCGAGCTTGCCGCTTGTCCCGGTGTCTTGGGGCCTGTCGATGCCGACCGTCCCGAGCTCATGGTGTGCGAGCACTGCTTGCTGACTGCCGAGGGCGCCTGCGCCACGGATGCAACGGGGCAGATCCGTTGCCGTGACTGCTCGCGCCGTCAGCAAACACGATATTTGGTCGAGCGCGACGGCATGCGCCTGCCGGTCGCCGTTGATGCGTGCGGCAGGACGAGGATTTTCCTGTCGTAGGTGTTCGGCCGCGCCGTTTTGGTTATCATAAGAGAGTTTATGAACTTCCAGCACCGCCGTATCCGGTGAGGGTGCTATGGCAAAAGGAGGATACCCAATGCTGTCTGTTGACGAGCAAATGCGTATCATCACCTCGGGCGCCGCGAAGATCGTCCCCGAGGCCGACCTTCGCAAGAAGCTTGAGAAGGGCGAGCCCCTCAACATCAAGCTCGGCGTCGACCCCACCAGCCCCGACCTGCACCTGGGCCACGCCGTGCCCCTGCGCAAGATGCGCCAGTTCCAGGACCTGGGCCATAACGTCACCCTTATCATTGGCAACGGTACCGCGCTGATCGGCGACCCCTCGGGCAAGAATTCCACCCGTCCGCAGCTTTCGCAGGAGCAGATCGAGGCCAACGCCGAGACCTACGTGAGCCAGGCCATGAAGATCCTGGACCCCGAGAAGACCACCATCGTGCACAACGGCGACTGGATCCTTTCGATGGACCTGGCCGGTCTTTTGCAGGTGTGCTCCAAGTTCACCGTCGCCCGCATCCTCGAGCGCGACGACTTTACCAAGCGCTACCAGTCCCAGACGCCGATTGCCCTGCACGAGTTTCTGTACCCCGTGATGCAGGCCTTCGACTCCGTGCAGATCAAGGCCGACGTCGAGATGGGCGGCACCGACCAGCTCTTTAACCTGCTCGCCGGCCGTGAGCTCATGGAGAAGATGGGCATGGAACCGCAGATCGCGCTCACCATGCCGCTGCTCGAGGGCACCGACGGCGTCCGTAAGATGTCCAAGTCCTACGGTAACTACATCGGCCTGACCGATGCTCCCAAGGATATGTTCGGCAAGACCATGTCCATCCCCGACGAGATGATTGGCAAGTACTATCGTCTGGCCAGTTCGCTCACCCCGGCCGAGGTCGACAAGATCGATGCCGCCCTGGCCGATGGCTCCGCCGACCCCTACGAGCTCAAGCGCGCTCTAGGCCGCGACCTGTGCGACACCTACCACGGTGCTGGCGCCGGCGACGAGGCTCAGGCCGAGTTCGACCGTGTGTTCAAGGAGGGCCAGCTTGCCGACTTCCCCGAGAAGCACGTTGAGCTGACCGTCAACGACGAGGGCCAGATTTACCTCGCTGGCCTGCTCAAGGACCTGGGCCTTTCGGCCAGCGCCGGTCAGGCCCGCCGCGACATCGACGGCGGCGGCGTCAAGATCAACGGCAAGGCTGTGGCTCCCAAGAGCTACAACATCGATCCGAGCGCCCTCAAGCTGGGCGACACCCTCTCCGTGGGCAAGCGCAAGGGCTTTAAGTTGGTCTAACGAGCGAGTTGACCTCACAAGTGCAATAAGGCCGCAGCCGGGAATCCCGACTGCGGCCTTTTTGGTTACGACGATCCCTTGGGGACGGAGGGATCATTTGGCGGTGCCGTTAAGCGGAAGGGGTGTTAGCGGGACTTTCTTTTGGGCATACAATGGCTATTGGCTTGCTGCGGTGAAGGTCTGTCCGCTCCGCAGCTTTTTTCTACGGTTAAAGGAGTATGTATGTCCGTTGAGGTCATGAGGTCTGTGATCGATGCTGCCGAGGGGCGCGTGCCCGTCGACACGCTGTTTACCAATGCGCAGATCGTCGACGTGTATGGCCAGCGTGTGGCGCCCGGTAGCGTTGCCGTCAAGGACGGTGTGATCGTCGGCGTGCTCTACGATGGTCGCGACGATGCTGCTGGCACCTACGAGGCAACTGAGGTCATCGACTGCCAGGGTCGCTATCTCGCTCCCGGTTTTATTGACGGGCATTTGCATATTGAGTCCTCGAACATCCGTCCCGCCGAGTATGCTCGCATGGCCGCGACGCGCGGTACTACCACCGCCATTGCCGACAGCCACGAGATTGCCAATGTTGCCGGTCTCGACGGCTTGCGCTTTATGATCGAGGACGGCCGCCGCGCACCCATCTCCATCAAGTACATGATGCCTTCGTGCGTGCCCGCGCTGCCCGACGAGCAGGCCGGTGCCGTTATTTCGGCTGCCGATATGCAGGCGTTTTTTGCCGAGCATCCGGGCGATGTTTTTGGCCTGGGCGAGATGATGAACCTGCCGGGTGTCTTTATGGCCGACCCCGAGACCTGTGCTCGCATCGATGCTGCCAACCAGACGCCGTCCAAGCAGGTCGACGGCCATGCACCGCTCGTTGCCGGCAAGGACCTTAATGCCTATGCCGCGGCGGGCATTATCGCCGATCACGAGTCGACGATTCCCGAGGAGGCGCTCGATAAACTGTCTCGTGGCATGTACGTGATGCTGCGCGAGGGCACGTGCAGCCATGACCTGGCCAATCTGTCGCCGATGCTGCTGGAGAACCCCGCGCGCGCCCGCCGCTGCTGCTTTGCGACTGACGACCGCGCCCCTTCCGATGCGCTTGCGACTGGCATGATCGACAATGCCTGCCGCGTGGCGATTGAGGCCGGTATCGACCCCGTGGTCGCTATCTCTATGGCGTCCCTCTCCACGGCCGAGGCGTTTGGCCTGGATCACGGCTGCCGCGACCCGCACGAGCTGCGTGGTGCGATTGCCCCGGGCAAGCGTGCCGACCTGCTGGTGCTCAATGACCTGACGTTTGCTACGGCTCCGCATTGCGTATATGCCGCCGGTGCTCTGGTGGCGCAGGATGGCACCTTTGTGGGCGAGATCGCACCCGAGATGGCCGAGGTTGCGGCCCTTGCCGATGAGCTGCGCGCCTCCGTTAAGCTGCCGAAGCTTTCGCTCGACGTGTTTGACTATGCCTTTAAGCCGGGCGAGGCCGTTATCGATGTCATCCCGGGTATGGCTATCACAGGTATGGCTCGCCCCGAGAGTGCCGAGGGCCTGCGCCGCATTATGCTGATCGAGCGCCACGGCCGCGGCGTGTCGCTGCAGGCCGAGGGCGCCGACGGTGACGGCCCCGCGGGTCTGGGCTTGGTTGGCAAGCATATCGGTCGCGGCTGGGTGCGCGGCTTTACCATCACGGGTGGCGCCATTGCCTCCACGATTGGCCACGACTCGCACAACGTGTGCGTGGTGGGCGACAACGCGGCGGATATGATGGCTGCCGTTGAGGCCGTGGGCCAGGGCGGCCACGTGCTGGTGCGCAACGGCGAGGTCGTGGCGCGCATTCCGCTGGCGCTCGGTGGCCTTATGAGCGAGGGCACGGCCGAGGATGTCGCCGCGCAGCACGACGACTTTATGGTCAAGGCGCGCGCCATGGGTATCGAGCCGCCGCTCGACCCCATCATGGGCATCATTTTCCTGCCCCTGCCGGTAATCCCGACGCTCCGCATCCGCCCCGAGGGCATGTTCGACGTCACGACCTTCACCTACGCCGACTAGTCATCGGGGACGTTCTTAAACGACTAGCCGTCGGGGTGGCGTGTCGCCTGACGCCGCGACCGTGAGACCTCTGGCATGTGTGAGCTATTTGCCAGGTCCTTGTAACGTTTACGCCCGCGGAGTCTTATTTGAGCTCCCTTTGGGTACGTTGGAATCGGATACACGTTCGATTCCAACAAGCCCGAAGGGAGCTTTTCTATGTTTAAACTGATTGCATCCGATATGGACGGCACACTGCTTGACGAAAACGGCCAGGTGCCTCCCGAGACCTACGAACTGATTCTGGCGCTACACGAGCATGGCGTGCATTTCGCCGCATCGTCAGGTCGTCGCTACGATCGCCTGTGCGAGTTCTTTGCGCCCGTTCGCGACAAGATGGACTTTGTCGCCGCTAACGGCGCCCAAGTCTACGCCGACGGTAAGATGGTAGACCGTGAGGTGTATTCCCACCTGGCGATTCGAAGGCTCGCCCAAGCCGTCAGGACGTTTCCCAATCTGCATCTTGCGCTCTTTGACCGAACCAAGTCCTTCCTGCTCGATGACGAGTGCAAGTTCGTGCGTGAGGTCGATAAGGACCTTCCCAATGCCGAGCGTATTTGGGAGCTGCCCGATCCCAGCGTAAATATCATCAAAGCGAGTATCTTTTGCGACGACAGTGCGGTTATGGACAGTGCGTACGTGCTACAGCGCGAACTTGGTCAGCTCTTTACTTTTGCGCCTTCGGGCAACGCGTGGATCGATGCCATGCAGCCCGGTGTGTCGAAGGCCTCGGGTATCGCGCAGCTCGCGGAGCATTACGGCATTGGTCGCGACGAGGTCATGGCGTTTGGCGACTCGATGAACGACTACGAGATCATTCGCTTTGTCGGCACGGGCTGCGCGATGGAAAACGCGCGCCCCGCGCTTAAGGCGGTGGCCGATCGCGTGGTGGGTTGTAACCGCGACCACGCCGTCCAGCAGGAGCTCCGTCGCGTGCTGGAGAGTCTCTCCTAATCCGGCAGATGGGGACGTTCCTTTTCTGCCGACAGTGGGGGACGGTCCTTGCAGCTTTTTGCGAAGAGTGTCCCCAGTGACTAGTCGTTTAAGAACGTCCATGACTGACCAATGACTAGGCGAGGGCGGCCATGATGGTGCGGGCGACGCCGTCGCGGTCGTTGTCGTATTCGGTGATGGCGTCGGCGGCCTCGCGATCTTCGGGCTCGGCGTTGATCATGGCCATGCCATGGCCCGCTGCCTGCAGCATGGGGATGTCGTTGATGTTGTCGCCGAACGCCCAGGCGTCGGCGAGACGCTCGCCCAGATGCTCACACAGCCACGTGAGGGCCGTTCCCTTGGTGGCGCCTTCGCCCATAACCTCGATATTCATGGCGTACGAACGCGTGACCTCAATGCCTCCGAGCGTGTCGAGCGCCGCCGCGATGGCGTCGCGATCGGCCGGGTCGTGCCAGTACATAGCGATGCGTTCGAGCGCCTCGACCTCGTCGATCTTGCTGTCGATATTCATGTCGATCAGCGTTCGTGTGCGCTTGAGCGAAGCCGCGATGTGGGGGTCGCCGCCACAGAACTCATCCAGACGCCCGTATAGCGAGCGGGGGAGGAAGCACTGCCCATCCGCGAAGATATCGAAGGTCACATCGTGGCCGGCGGCAATGCGATGGATGCGGTGGGCAATGCCACGGTCGAGCGGACGGCTCAAGATGCACGTGGCGCGCGAGGCGTCGGTGGGCGTATCCTCGTCGAGCTGCCAGACGCTGGCGCCGTTGGCACAGACCGCGTAATGCACGGCGGGATGGGCGAGAATGGGCTCAAAGATGCCCGACAGTGGACGTCCCGTGCAGGGAACAAACTCGATGCCACGACGTGCGAGCTCGTCGAGCATCGCCCAGGTGGCATCGCTCATTTGCTTATCGCTCGTCAGCAGCGTTCCGTCCATATCGGAAAACACAATCATTTGATGCAGCCCTTTCTACTGGCATAAAAAGCGTGGCCGAGGGCGGTGATGCCCTGGCCACGCTCGAGTTCTATAACGGTCCGCGTCCTAGCGGTCGGCGAGCGGCTTGTACTCCAGCGGCTCGATCATCGGACGATAGGCGGGGCGGATGATACGGTGCGCGCAGAAGAGCTCTTCCATGCGGTGTGCCGACCAGCCGGCCATGCGGGCGACGGCGAATAGCGGCGTAAAGAGCGTTTCGGGCACGCCGAGCATCTTGTAGATAAAGCCCGTGTACAGGTCGATGTTGGCGCAGATGGGCTTGGTCATGCCGTGGTCGCGCATGACCTGGGGTGCCAGGCGCTCGATGCGCTCGATGAGCGCGAACTCTTCGCCCAAGTCCTTCTTGGCTGCCAGCGAGCGCGCGTAACGACGGCAGACCTCGGCGCGCGGGTCGCTGAGCGTATAGACGGCGTGGCCCATGCCGTAGATGAGGCCCGTGCCGTCGAAGGCCTGCTTGTCGAGGATCTTGCCCAGGTAGGCCGCGACTTCGTCCTCGTCCTCCCAGTTGGAGACATGCGCGCGGATGTCCTCGTGCATAGACACGACCTTGGCATTGGCACCACCGTGGCGCGGGCCCTTGAGCGAGCCGATAGCCGCGGCGTAGGCGGAATACGGGTCGGTGGCCGAAGACGACAGCACGCGGCAAGCGAAGGTGGAGTTGTTGCCGCCGCCGTGCTCGGCATGCAGCATGAGCATAACGTCGAGCAGCATCGCCTCATCGCGGGTGAACGCCATGCCGCCGCGCAGGACCTGTAGGATGGTCTCGGCGGTGGAGAGACCGGGCGTAGGGTGCGGCACGTGAACCTCGGAGCCGCGAAGCTTGGCGACCGAGGCCATGTGTGCGAAGGCGGCGATGCGCGGGAGACGTGCGAGCATGGAAATGGCGACGTCGATTTCGTGCTCGGGCGTGATCACGTCTGGTTCGGCATCGAAGGCGTAGAGCAGCAGTACGGCGCGCTGGAGCACGTTCATGATGCTCGACGATACCGTGGTCATAGGGAACTCTTTAACGTACTCGTCGCTCAGATGTCTAAAGGCGCCCAGGCGCTCGCAAAAGCCGTCGAGCTCTTCCTTGTTGGGCAGCGAACCCGTGATAAGCAGATAGGCGACTTCCTCGTAGCCATAGCGATTCTCGGCCTGGGCATTGTTGACCAGATCCTCGATGCTGTAGCCGCGAAGCGTGAGCTTGCCCTGATCGGGCACGACCTTTCCGTCGACCTTGTTGTAGCCGTGCACATCCGAGATACGAGTGAGACCCGCGACCACGCCCGAGCCGTCGGCATTGCGCAGGCCGCGCTTGACATTGTGCTCGACAAACAGGCCCTCGTCATAAGGGTCGGTCGGCAGGCCGTGGTAGAGGTTTTCGCTCTCAGACGAAATCTGGCGGCTCGCCTCGTAATCCAGAACCAGGCGGCTCAGGTGATCGTCGAAGCGGTAGTAGATTTTCTTGGCGTCGTAGGCCATGTGCGCTCCTCTCCGGTCCGCTTTGGGGCGGCGCGCTTGGACGATATGACGTCAAGCTGCCCCGAGCGGCTTGTTCGCTACAGGCGGTACATAAAGTTAAAGACGTCCTCGCGCTGGATGGACACGTTGACGCCCGAAAGCTCGCCGGCCTCGGCCAGGGCCTTCTGCAGCTCGGCGAAATCGAGCTTGGACTCAGCGGTGTCGGCCAGCATGGTCATGGTGAAGATGTCCTCGATAATGGACTGCGTAATGTCGCGGATGTCGACGTTGGCCTCGCCCAGGACACGGGTGACGCCGGCGACGATGCCGGGGCGGTTCTTGCCAAGGACGGTGATGACGATACGGGAGGACGAGATCTCGGCCATGGGAAACCCTTTCGCGTGGTCGCGGCGCGCGCGGGGCGCTCCGCTACGGTACAGTGTTCATCATTGTACCTGTCTGGCGCAAAAAAGGCGCGCTCGCTGCGGCGTTACATGCCTGCAACATGAGCGTAAGGGGTTAGGCCGCACGGGGAAGAGCCGTCTGGCGCGTGTCCGGCTCGTGTTGGGTTGATTTCCGATCTCAGCCGAACACATTGAGCGGACAGGCCGTTCCCGCAGTCAGCCGAACGCCTCCGACGGCTGATTCCGAACTGGAAGCGGAGGGCATCCCCGCCCTTCGGTAGGGGATACCGCTCCGCGGCGCATGCCGCGGGCGGCGCCCCTATCGGACCACCGTGACCTCAGTTGGGATGGGCCCAGCACTGCCGCGTACTCGGTGAGCTAGAGCCAACTGTTCGTCTTCACGTCGCGTATGGCGATATTTCGGTCGTCCGGCTCGGTGATGCCGTAGCCGAACGCCTGGAGCGTCTCGATGGACTCCTGGATCCTCTGTTGGAACATGGGACCCGGATCGACCCTCGGCCCGAGGTGCCCGCGCCAAAGGCACGGCGTGGCGCGCAGCATGTTATGGATTTTGGAGATGGGCTCGATGTCGGCGTAGACGTTGAGCGTCGCCATGGCGTCCTTGTGGCCGAGGATCGATTGGAGCGCCTTGATATCGCCGCCTTGGCGGATCCACTGCGTTGCGAACGTGTGGCGAAGGCCGTGGAACGTGATCAGCTCGTCGTTGGTGCCCATGAGGCCGTTGGTCTCCGAGAACGTCTTGAACGCCCTGCGGATATAGCTTGTCGTCGCGAAGGTCGCGCCCGGCTCCGACAGGATGTAGCAGTCCCCGATCTCGACCGCTCCGGTAAGGCCGCGCAAGCGCAGCTTTCCGCAGTCGATCTCGTGGGTCTCCTTCAGGATGGGGAGTAGGCCGACCGGGTCGATGGGGATACCCCTGGCGTCATGGGTCTTGGTGTCCTTGATGAACGAACCCATTCCCTTCGCGTACGCCACCGAGTGTCTGATCGAGATCAGGCCCGTCTCGAAATCCACATCGCACCACCGAAGGCCGCAGACCTCGCCGATTCGCATCCCCGTGTGCAGGGCGAGTACGACCGCCCTCTAATCCTCGGCGGACCAATCGAGTCCGAACTCCTTTCGGGCATCCTCTTCGCTCATGACTTCGAGAAGGTCTCCGGGTTGGCAACGAAGGGCGAGGCATAGCTGCTCGAGTGTGTTGAAGCGAATGCCGCGAATATGCCCTTTTTTAATACGGGACAGGTTCACGGGCGTGGTTCCAATCCTTTCGGCAAGTTCGTTCGAGGAAATCTTTCGCTCGGCCATGATCTTGTCGAGGCGAACAATTACGGGCATGGCGTTTCCTTACGCAATCTCGTCGGAGTCGAGGTACAGCTCTCGGGCGTACAAGAAGAGCTGGGAAAGCATGAACAGGACGATGCCGAGAACCAGAGAGGTCCAATCGAATGATGAAGCGATCTCTTGGGCGCCGACGGCCCCCTCGCCGCCAAACATCGAAACGGAGGTTTTGAGTGAGCCGGCGTAGAGGCTGGTGGCAGCTTGAACAACGAAGAGAATGCCGAGCACCTTCAAGCATGTCGCAGACCCTTTCTTGAAGGGGTCTCCGCTCTTGATCGTCCACACGAGAACGGCGCTGAGGATGGTCGTAGCGATACCGATGACGGCAGGGACCAATGTCGAGATCGCAAGGGCTGGATACGCGGGGGAGTCTGCAATTACAGGGTTGTCGAGCACTTCGATTGCTGGCTTTAAGGAGAACGCCACTTGTGCGATGGCGGTGGCGCAAAGGGTCGCAGAGGCTATCGCACATGCGATGCGGAAGGAATGAAGCCGGGGAGTGCGATTGTCGGAACTCATAATAACCTCCGAAGAATTTAAAAAACTCAGGTTACTTTTTAACAGTTTATGTTAAATTGACTTTGCCGGCAAGTAATAAGGGCCGAGCATTTTGTTCGGCCCCTCTATTCCGACTGGATGAGGTTAAGGTTGGCGATGAATATGCTCAAAATCTCGAAGGCAATCTTTAGGTCGCTCCTCTCCTCCAGGTCACTCTGTGTTGCCGTTGTTGCGTTGATGGTTCTTTGTGCTCTGCCCGTCTTCAGGAGCGCGGCTGGCATCGACGGACGGGTCGAATACCTCGAGTCGGGAATAACCCGTGTTGAGCAGGAATTGTCAGCATCCTATGCGGATGCGCTTGTGAATGCGGGGGAGGACGGTGTCTACACCTCTTCATCAAGCATGCCCGCGCTTCTGTACCCTCTTGCCGCGGGACGTCTTATCTTGGCACCGCTCTCTCCCCTACTTCCGTTTCTGCAGATATCGGATGGAGAGTACACCTATTATGACGGATCGAAGGAGTACTTGCTATGGGTCGCAACGGCCGTTGCCGTCTCGTTCCTTGCCGCGCGTCTTAACAAACGTGAAAAGCTCATCATCCAGGCGCCGATGGGCGAGCTGGGTAGACTTGTTGCATCGAGCGTATGGGCGAGTGTTTTTGCAATGCTTGCCGTCCTCGCCATCAATCTTCCAGGGATAATCGCCGCGCTTGTGAAGAATGGCCCGGGCTCGCCGTTCTATCCGATAGGCTACATTCAATATGCGACTCCGGTTATCAAACCGGCTTGGCTGGTGTTCGCGCAGACGGCCATCTTGCAATTCTTGGTGGCAGCGTTCATCTCGCTTGTCGTTCACCTTGCCGTGAAGATTGCCAATAACCCTACGCTTGGAATCGTGTTCGTATGTGCCCTGATGGGGGTGACGATGGTTCCCGGGTATTACGGAAGATCCATCGCTTTACGTGAGTTCGCCCTGTTGAATCCCCTTACGTATGCGAACACTGAGTTGACCGTCGGCGCCTATAGCCCGTACCCGACAACGCAGATAGTGAATCTGCCTGGACTTTGCTTCGAGCGTGGCGCGATTGCCCTCGTATGCGCAATCGGGATCGAGGTGCTGGCAATTAGCCTGCTTTGCGTTGCTGGAAAGAGCGGCTGCGCGTGCCCGATATCCCCGATTTGTCTTGAGAGAGGTTCCTTCACTGCATCGAGAACGGCAACTCGTTCGAGCGCTTGTGCCTCCGCCGTTGCATACGTAAGAACGATGGGGAAACTGCTCCTGCGTTCTCCTACCCTCGCCGTATGCGCGATTGCAATGTCGACGACGATGCTGGCCCCGGCTCTGGTCGAGATGTTTCCTGACGCTGATAACGTTTCCGCTGTTCGGTATAGGGATGGGGAGCTCCGTTCAATAGATCGGTATTTAGAGCAGAACGCTGCGAATATGGACGTCGAGGGCAAAGCGGCCCTGGAAGACATGCGGGATGCTCTTTCGGGTTTCGTGTACGCGCCTATGCCTGCGGAGGGGTTTCGAAGCCTTGCGACGTACGAGCGCGCTCGAGGTGAGCTGGGCGCGGCAGATGCGACTCTCCTGCAATCGATCGGAATCGAGCCGGAGACTCCTTCTCGTGCGGAGGCGCGCGCCCTTCTGCTTGAGTCGATCGCGAGCTTGCCGGACCCCAAGGTTTACGAGTTAAGTACGAAGATGCCCCCATTAATCCTCCTTTCGTATCTCCAGGCAGCGCTTCCCTCCTTATTTTTGCTGTTGCCCGTGGTTGTCACATCGCTCGCGTGCACCCACCTGCAGTGTCGTTCCCTTCTGGTTCTCCAGATCCCCGCAACAGCGCATGTGCGTTTTCTGACGGCTGTTGCGCTGGCTCTCCTGCTTGGCTTGGTGCTGCTTTTGGTGTCGATGGTTCCCGCTGTCGTTGTGTCCGTGATTAAGAACGGTGCGGGTGGATCGGAGTATCCCGTCGCTCTCATTCGGGCGGGAGCTTCGACAACGTCCATGGTGGGGGAGGCGGTGTTGTGCAGTATTCCGTTGCTGGTCATGGCATACGGCGTGATTTCCGTCGTCGCTGCGTTGACAGCAGCGATTAGCCGCAACCCCGTTGTCACCGGAATGGTTTGCGCGGTTCTCTTGGTGTTGGGTTCGTTGAGCGCTCATGTTGAAAGCGTGGGCATGGGCGTCGCGCTGCTGGCTCCATTCGCCTCGTTTGATCCCGCTTCCCAGGTGGGGACGATTGGGTTCCTTGGGCGAGGGACGAACGCGATGCCTTTTGGAGAGGTCGTCGGCGCATCGGGCGCTCTGCTGGTGGTCTTGGGCGCCGTATCTCCGTTGATGGTGCGCCTGAGTGTTCCAAAGATCGAAAGGGGATGATCTCGATGATTGACCTTCAAACGCTGACGATCTCTTATGGAAAGAAGGTGCTCGTAGATTCGGTGAACGCTGAGTTTGCCCCGGGTACGGTCTACGGTCTCGTCGCTCCGAACGGGCATGGAAAGACGACGTTGCTGCGTGCGATGGCAGGTTTGCCGGGTCCTCGCGTGGACGGGAGCATCGTTCTGGATGAGGTGCAGGGTACGGGTGCGAGAGAGGTCCGTTCTATGATCTTCTATGCACCTGGTGAGGGGACGCTGCTGTATCCCGGATTGCGTGCGGAAGATCACCTCAAGATGGTTTGCGATATGTGGCCGCATGCTCGCGATATCGAAGAGATAGTGGAACAAACGCAGATAGGCGAGTTCGCGAAGATGAGGACCCGCACTCTGAGCCAGGGCATGAAGCAGCAGCTTACCCTGGCGATTGCGTATGCGACGGGCGCGCGGTACCTTCTATTAGATGAGCCCATGAACGCGCTCGACCCCAGCAGGGTGGACTTGCATTCCGAGATTCTCAGGAAGCTGGCCGATTCTGGTACGTGCATCATCATGTCATCCCACATCTTGGATTCGGTCGATAGGCTGTGCGATGAGATTCTGTTTTTGAAGGATGGGAGGCTCATTAGAAGCATTCCGCAAGATGATGCTGCGCCGAAGTCTCCTGGATCCCATTTCGCAAAGCCTGCCGGACGCGCCGAGGGTGCGCTAAGCACGTATCGGCGACTCTACGAAAAGGGCGGGTAGAAATGCAAGTTAAAAATCTATGTGGTCAATATGATGCCGTTGAACCCGCGTATCGATACCGCTCAGCCATTCGCCTCGCCCCCGTCGCACGTATCTTCATCCGGTCTGTTACTTTTAATCTAACGATTCTTTGAGGAACGTAGGTGCTTCTGAATGTACTGTCGACTTCTTCTCAAACTGATCCTAAGAGACAAGGCCGCATGGATTTGTACGCTCGTTCTCGCTGCAGCCTTTTCCGTCCCCATTGCGTTCAATTCACCCATCTACGGGCCCTTCTTTATGAAGCAGGGCATGCAGGGCTTTGTCGACGCATTCAATACGCGCGCGCCCCAGGCCAGCGGCACAGACCTATCGCCAGAGCAGCAAGCTGACGCGGAGCTTGCAAGATACGCGAACGCCGCCCTTGCCGCTCAAACCGACGCCGCCTTTCTCGATTCTGCCGAGAGCTACTACGCGCTCATGGGCGAAGGCTTCCAATCCGGGTCCATCGTGGGAGACCGAGAGACCAATGACGCAGCGCTCGCATATTGCCGTGCCCTGAGCAGCTCCGGCATCACGGATATCCCGGCCTCCGCAAACGACCTGCCATTCCTTTCCTTCCTGCCTTACGCCATTGCCACGGCGCCGTCTTTCCTTCCCTTCATCCCCTTCCTTCTCTCGTCGATACTCGTGCTCGGCGCCACAAGGCCCGGGACCCTGGCGGCAAAGGCGCCCGCGCCCAAATTCCGGCGCCTTATCCAGATCGTGTTTTCGATAATCGCCGCGGGGACCGCGATGCTCCTCGCCGGCCTCGCACCCGGGGGCATTTACGCCTTGGCCCTAAACGGCTTCGGGCAAATTGGGTACCCGATCGCCTTCTTCCATGACGGCGCGCTTACCACCACGACTGCGGGAAACGTCTTCACAGCCCTGCTTATCGCGCTTCTTGCGGGCGGAACCTTAATATCCGTTTGTTCCGTCGTCCTATCGACCGCAACGAGGCGCGTCCTCGCGGGCCCCCTTACCTCCGCGCTGCTTGTCGCGGCCCCGGTATTCCCGTTACTGTCCGATTCGGCACTGGAGCATAACGCCGCGCTCAATCTCCTGCCGCTGGCCGTATTCTCGCCTATCGAGGCAACGGGTTACGTAGGATGCTTCCCAACAGAATTCATTGGCTCCGGTTCAAGCGGTGCATCGATGCTTGCCGTGGCCCTGATATACGTCGCGGTCTTTTTTGCGGTCGGCGCCGTTGCGACACGTTCGCCCAAACAGTCTGGACCCGCGAAAAAGCGCCATGGGCTCGAGCTTCTGGACGTGAGCGTGGGATACGGAAGCACGACGATACTTTCAATCGGATCGCTTTTCTTGAGCCCGGGAACGGCGGCGGGCCTCATTGCTCCCAACGGCTCGGGGAAAACCACCTTTCTTGAAGCGCTGTCGGGCCAATTTCCCATCCGTATCCACTCGGGAAGCCTGGTGGCAGACGGAATCAGCCAACGTCAATCAGCCGAATTTGCAGAACTCGTCTACCTGAGCTCTTCAGGCGGCACGGATCTTTACCCCACGCTATCAGCCCTCGAGCACCTTGCTTTCGTTAGGGAGGCGTGGAAATCGGCCACCGACATCGACTCGCTCTGCAGCTCCCTCGGAATCTCCTCATATCTCGACAAGCCGACCCGTAAACTCTCGACAGGAATGAAGCAGCAGGTAAAGCTTGCCATGGCGATATCGACCGATTGCCCGTACCTTATCCTCGATGAACCGCTGAACGGCCTCGATCCGGGAAAGCGGAAAACCTCCTGCGACGCGATGCGCAGCGAGGTGGCGCGGGGACGAAGCGTGCTCATTTCAAGCCATCTGCTCGACGACCTGGCAGACCTCACCGACTCGTTCTACTTCATCGAGGCCGGCACGCTCGTGGAAAAGATCAAGTCGTCCTCGCAGACGCTCAAGCAGGAATATCTCGATACATACGAGAGATGAATGTGGGGGAGTGTTCGGATGAAGTTGATATTTAAGGTCCAGCTCGTGTTGTGCCGAAAAGACCGTGAACCTTTTGTGGGACACGCGGCGCCGTGGTACCATAGCCGAGTTTGTTGTCTTGGTCGGAAACCAAGACGCCTTATGCGCTGATCGGTAACCAGCGCCTGACCAATAAGGAGTCCTACCATGAAGCAGGGTATCCATCCCCAGTATGTCGAGTGCACGGTGACGTGCTCCTGCGGCAACACCTTCAAGACGCACGCTACCGTGTCCGAGATGAAGGTTGAGCTTTGCAACGAGTGCCACCCGTTCTACACCGGCCAGCAGAAGTTCGTCGACACCGGTGGACGCGTCCAGCGCTTCGCCGACAAGTTCGGTGGCGCCGCTGCCGCCCAGCTCAAGAAGGCCGAGGAGGCCAAGGCTGCCAAGGCTGCCAAGGCTGCTGAGGCCGAGGCCGCTCGCAAGGCCGCCGCTGAGGCTAAGGCTGCCGAGAAGGCCAAGCGTGCTGCTAAGTTTGCCGAGGAGGCTGCCAAGCAGGCCGCCGAGGCTCCCGCCGAGGCTCCCGTCGAGGAGGCCGCTGCCGAGGCCGAGACCACCGAGGCTGCTGAGTAAATAGCTCGCCGAGGAATCGCTCGCATTCATGGCATGAGGGCCGTGCATCCATTTGGGTGCGCGGCCCTTTTCTTTTTATTGGTGCAAGCTAACCTGTCCCCGTGGCACCAAATGGCAGAGAGACGGCGTTTGCTCAGATAAAACCTGCCAAAATAAACCCGTTCCATTGCGGCAGGTTGGTCATAGTTATTACGTGGCGGTCGAGGTCGACCGTATAGGCCGCGCCTTGTTTGGCTAAAGTACAATCATCTGTGTTTAACTCGCCCGCAGCTGCACGGCGTGGGCGATGGCCAAAAAGGAAAACCACATGGGATTCATGTCAAAGCTGCTGTCCTTTGGATCCGATAAGGACCTTAAGCGCTACTACAAGATCGTCGATCAGATCAACGGTCTTGAGCCCCAGTTTGAGAAGATGACCGAGGAAGAGCTCCGCGCCCAGACCGATAAGTTCCGTGAGCGTTACGCCAACGGCGAGTCGCTCGACGACATGCTCCCCGAGGCTTTTGCCACCGTGCGTGAGGCTTCCAAGCGCATCACGGGCATGCGTCACTTTGACGTGCAGCTCATTGGCGCCATGGCACTGCACGAGGGGCATATCGCCGAGATGAAGACCGGCGAAGGCAAGACCCTGGTCTCCACGCTGGCCGGCTACCTCAACGCTATTGCCGGCAAGGGTGTACACGTCGTTACCGTCAACGATTACCTGGCCAAGCGCGACTCCGAGTGGATGGGCCGCATCTACAAGTACCTGGGAATGACCGTCGGTCTGCTCCAGAACAACATGCCGCTCGAGCTCAAGCGTCCGGCCTACCAGGCAGACGTCACCTACGGCACCAACTCCGAGTTCGGTTTCGATTACCTGCGCGACAACATGGTCACTCGCCCCGAGCAGCGCGTGCAGCGCGGCCACCATTACGCCATCGTCGACGAGGTCGACTCCATCCTGATCGACGAGGCACGTACCCCGCTCATCATCTCGGGTGCCGGCACCAAGTCCGCCAGCACCTACAAGGACTTCGCGCGTGCCGTGCGCGGCCTTGAGCGCGGCGAGGACGTGTCGCACGACATGCTTACCGCCACCGAGGACGTTGAACCCACGGGCGACTACGTCATGGACGAGGCCAAGCACACCATCGCCGCCACTGAGCGCGGTCTTAAGAAGATCGAGCGCCGCCTGGGTATCGATGACATCTATGCCGATCTCTCAGGCCAGCTGGTCAACCACCTGCAGCAGGCGCTGAAGGCCCAGTACATGTTCCACCGCGACAAGCAGTACGTGGTCACCAACGGCGAGGTCAAGATCGTCGACGAGTTCACCGGCCGCATCATGGAAGGCCGCCGCTACTCCGAGGGCCTGCATCAGGCCATCGAGGCCAAAGAGGGCGTGCTCGTGCGCGAGGAGAACCAGACGCTGGCCACCATCACCTTGCAGAACTACTTCCGTCTGTATGACAAGCTCTCCGGCATGACCGGTACGGCACTCACCGAGGATGCCGAGTTCCGCGAGATCTACAAGCTACCCGTCGAGGTCATCCCCTCCAACAAGCCCGTGCAGCGTGTTGACCACGAGGACCTGGTGTACCGCACCATCCAGGCCAAATACAACGCCGTTGCCGACGACGTCGAGCGACGTCACGCCAAGGGCCAGCCGGTCCTGGTGGGCACCGTCTCCATCGAAAGCTCCGAGAAACTGTCGGCCGCCCTTACCAAGCGCGGCATCGCGCACGAGGTCCTCAACGCTAAGCATCACGAGCGCGAGGCTCATATCGTTGCCCAGGCCGGACGCTACGGCGCCGTGACCATCGCTACTAACATGGCCGGTCGTGGTACCGACATCCTGCTGGGCGGCAACCCCGACGAGCTGGTGCGCGAGCGCCTTGAGTACGAGGGCCTGACCATGGAGGACGTGACACCCGAGCAGCTCGAGCAGTTTAACGCCGAGGCCAAGGAGACCTGCAAGGCCGAGCGCGAGCGCGTGCTTGCCGCCGGCGGTCTGACCGTCATCGGCACCGAGCGCCATGAGTCCCGTCGTATCGACAACCAGCTGCGCGGCCGCTCCGGTCGTCAGGGCGATCCGGGCGAGACTCAGTTCTACCTGTCGCTCGAGGACGACCTCATGCGCCTGTTCGGCGGCGACAAGATGGACCGCGTCTCCAAGATGATGGTCACGGCCGACATGGGCGACGACATGCCCATCCAGCACAAGATCATCTCCAAGGCCGTCGAGAGCGCCCAGCACAAGGTCGAGAGCATCAACTTCTCCATGCGCAAGAGCGTCCTTGAGTACGACGACGTCATGAACAAGCAGCGCCAGGTCATCTACGCTGAGCGCAATAAGATTCTGGACGGCAAGGACCTGACCGACCACATCACCGAGGTCATGCACGACACCGTGTACCGCTGCGTTCAGGAGTTCTGCACCAAGGACAGTCACGATGGCGAGCGCGACCTGGAGGGCCTGCGCAAGTGGGTTGTGGAGCTCACCGGCCACATTGATACGCCGAAGTTCCCCGACGAGGATTATGAGGCTCTGGCTGCCGATGTCCTGGCTTACGTAGAGAAGTGCTACAACATGAAGGCCGAGCGCTTGGGCGAGGACCTGATGCGCGAGCTCAACACCCAGGTCATGCTGCGCGTCATCGATACCCGCTGGATGAACTACCTGCAGGAGATGGACTATCTCAAGACCGGCATCGGCCTGCGCGGCTTTGGCCAGCGCGACCCGCTGGTCGAGTACAAGACCGAGGCCTACGGCGCGTTCCAGATCCTCGTCGACACCATGTACGAGGATTACCTGCGCACGGTTCTGCGCATCGAGATCAAGGCTGCCCCGCGTGCCGTGGAGCACAAGGAGGAGCCCGCGCTCGAGAGTGCGCACTTCTCCGGTCCTGCCGAGGTCGATGGTGACAACGGCGACTCGGTGCTGCGCAAGCAGGCGCAGGTGCAGGCCCGCACGGCTGTCCAGGGTGGTCCGGCTGCCGTCAACAACGGTGGCAAGGTGACCACCTATCGCAAGTCCGAGAGCGACGATCCGTACGTCAACGTGGGCCGCAACGACCCGTGCCCCTGCGGTAGCGGCAAGAAGTTTAAGTACTGCCACGGCAGGAATCGTTAATGGCTGAGGCTTTAGAGGTAACGCCCGCCGAGCTGGACGCGTTTGCGGACCGGCTCGGCGAGGTCGAGTCGTATCTCCACTTGGACGAAAAGCGCACGCGCGTGACCGAGCTCGAGGCCAAAAGCGTGGCCCCCGGCTTTTGGGATGACGCCGACGCCGCCCGTGTCACCATGGAGGAAATCGCGCGCACCAAGGAAGATATCGCTGCCGTGGACAACGCGCGCGGCGAGCTTTCCGATGCCCGCGCCGCGCTGGAGCTTGCCGAGGAGATGGGGGATGACCCCGATGCCGCCGCCCTTCGCGAGGAGGCTACAGCCACGGCTGAGCGCCTGGCCCGTGCCATCGATGAGCTTGAGCTTTCGAGCTGGTTTACCGGTGAGTTCGATCACGGCGATGCCATTGTGACCATCAAGCCCGGACAGGGTGGTCTGGAGGCCCAGGACTGGACCTTCATGCTCTTTAAGATGTACATGAAGTACTGCCAGCGTCGCGGCTGGAAGGTCACCATCAACGACTGTCCCGCAGCCGAGGTCATCGGCATCGACCGCGCGACCTTTACCGTCGAGGGCAAGGACGCATTTGGCATGCTGCGCGCCGAGGCCGGCGTCCACCGCTTGGTTCGCATTAGCCCCACCGACGACAAGAAGCGCCGCCAGACCACGTTTGCCGGCGTCGAGGTCATCCCCGTGCTACCCGATGATATCGACATCGAAATCAGTCCCGATGACATCCGCGTGGACGTGTACCACGCGAGCGGCCCGGGCGGTCAGGGCGTTAACACCACCGACTCCGCCGTGCGCGTGACGCATTTCCCCAGCGGCATTGTGGTTACCTGCCAAAACGAGCGCAGCCAGATCCAGAACAAGGCCGCGTGCATGCAGATCCTCAAGGCTCGCCTGTACGAGATTGAGCTCGAGAAGCGCGCCGAGGCCCTGGATGAGATTCGCGGACCCAAAACCACGATTGGTTTTGGCAACCAGATCCGCAGCTACGTGCTCTACCCGTATCAGATGGTTAAGGACCTACGCACGGGCGTTGAGACCAGCAACGTCGAGGCAGTTCTTGACGATGGCGACCTGGACCCGTTTGTTATTGGCTATCATCGCTGGGCCACTGGCAACGCCGATGCAGAAGGCTCGGAGATCTAAAACATCGGGCGGCTTCAAGCCGATGCTAAGCCCAACGGTTGGACGGGTTTGTATCCGGAATAAACCCTGCGCAGGGGTGGTTTTTGTCCGGCGAATCGGTAGAATCGAATACAGCAAGAAGTTCGAAGCGCATCCGTTTGGGTGCGCTTTTTTGAGGGAGGCAGCATGGCATATCGTCTGGACATTAAGCGTATTCTTTCGATGAACTTCTTTCACGACCTGCCCCAGATTATGTTGGGGTGCGCTCTGGCCGCTATTGCGACCGACCTGTTTTTGATTCCCAACGGCCTTGCTGCCGGTGGCGTTACGGGCCTTGCCACCATTATCCAGGCGGTCGGCGCATCGCGCGGTCTATCGCTTCCCGTTGGTATTCAGACGATCGTGATGAACGCCTTGCTGCTGCTGGTCGTTATGCGCGAGGGTGGCATGTTCTACGTGGTGCAGACGGCGACGGGCTTTGTGCTGCTGGGCTTTTTCACCGACCTGTTCGCTCCGTTTGTGGCGCCGCTGGCACATGCCGATCTGATGCTGCCCGCTATGTGGGGCGGCATCATCACGGGCATCGGTTATGGCATGGTGCTGCGCGCCGGCGCCAACACCGGCGGCTCGGACACGATTGGCCAAATCATCTCGCGTAATACCTCGCTGCCCGTGGGCTCGACCGTCATGGCGATCGATGTTGCCGTATGTGCGCTGTCGGCTCCGGTCTTTTCAATCGAAAATGCACTATATGCAGGCCTTTCGATGGTCATTAGCGGCTACGTGATCGATGCCGTGGTCGATGGTGGCAACAAACGCCGTATGGTACTCATCATCTCGGACAAGTTCCCTGATATCGCTGCCGATATTATGTATGGCCTGGGTCGTGGTTGTACCAAGTTTAAGGCGACTGGCATGTATTCGGGTGCCGAGAAGCCGGTGATCATGGTCATCGTGAGCCGTCGAGAGCTCAATACCCTCAAGACGATCGTGCGCGAGCGCGATCCTCACGCCATTGTGACGGTCGCTGACGTTACGGAAGCCTTCGGCGAGGGATTCAAGGACATTAGCGCGTAGGGGCGACCGCGTTCCATCCAAAAGACGTTCACATTGATAAACCGTTTCATCAGCGGTTCTGCCTGCTAAATTGTTCAAATAATGATAAAAACTCTGGTAAAGCCATCAGTTTCCAGCATAATGAATGACGTACGTGCATTGCGGCTGTGTTGGGATTACCTTCGGTGCCGTGCGCATCTTGTCTAAAGAGGATGAAAGGAAGGCACAATGAGCGACGAAGAGCTCAAAAAGGTTGCCAATGAGGTAAGGAAGGGCATCGTCACCGGCGTGCACGCTGCCAAGTCCGGCCATCCGGGCGGTTCGCTCGGTGCTGCCGACATCATGACCTATCTGTACTTTGAGGAAATGAACGTCGACCCGTCCGATCCCCGCAAGGCCGATCGCGACCGTTTTGTGCTCTCCAAGGGCCATTGCGCTCCGGGCCTGTACGCCGTGCTCGCCGAGCGCGGGTTCTTCCCCAAAGAGGACCTCAAGACGCTGCGCCATATCGGCAGCCACCTGCAGGGTCACCCCAACATGAACGACACCCCGGGCGTCGACATGTCCACCGGCTCGCTCGGCCAGGGCATTTCCGCCGCCGTGGGCATGGCCGTTGCCGCCAAGCACTGGGGCGATACTTATCGCACGTACGCCCTGCTGGGTGATGGCGAGAGCGAGGAGGGCCAGGTCTGGGAGGCCGCCATGTTTGCCGGCAACCAGCAGCTCGATAACCTCTGCGTGATCGTCGACCACAACGGCCTTCAGATTGACGGTCCCGTCGAGGAGGTCAACGACCCCATGCCGCTCGCCGACAAGTTCCGCGCGTTCAAGTTCCACGTGGTTGAGCTCGCCGACGGCAACGACTTCGACCAGATCCGCGCCGCCTTTGCCGAGGCTCGCGCCACCAAGGGGCAGCCGACCGCCATTATCGCCGAGACCACAAAGGGCAAGGGCGTGTCCTTTATGGAGAACCAGGTTGGCTGGCACGGCAAGGCCCCCAACGATGAACAGTTTGAGCAGGCCATGGCAGAGCTCACGGCCGCCGGAGAGGAGCTCTAGGATGGCAGACGTCAAGAAAATCGCCACGCGTGTAAGCTACGGCGAGGCCCTCGTCGAGCTCGCCAACGAGCACGATGACTTTGTGGTCCTCGACGCCGACCTGGCCGCCGCCACGCAGACCGGTAAGTTTAAGGCCGCTTGCCCCGACCGCTTCTTCGATGTGGGCATTGCCGAGAGCAACCTGATGGGCGTCGCCGCCGGTATCGCGACCACTGGTCGTGTTGCCTTCGCGAGTACCTTTGCCATGTTCGCTGCCGGTCGCGCCTTTGAGCAGGTCCGCAACTCCATCGGCTACCCGCACCTCAACGTTAAGATCGGTGCCACGCACGCCGGCATCTCGGTGGGCGAGGACGGCGCCACGCACCAGTGCTGCGAGGATATCGCCCTCATGCGCGTCATCCCCGGCATGACCGTAATTGTTCCCGCCGACGACGTGGAGGCCCGCGCCGTGACGCGCGCCGCCTACGAGTGCGACGGCCCCGTGTACATGCGCTTTGCCCGTTTGGCCTCGCCGGTTATCAACGACCCCGAGACCTACAAGTTCGAGTTGGGTAAGGGCATTGTCATGCGCGAGGGCGCCGATGCGACCATCATCGCCTGCGGCCTGATGGTCGGCGAGGCTCTCGAGGCCGCCGAGCAGCTCGCTGCCGAGGGCATCGACGCCGAGGTCATCAACATGCACACCATCAAGCCCATCGATGCCGACCTGATCGTCAAGAGCGCCACCAAGACCGGCCACGTCGTGACCGTCGAGGAGCACTCTGTGATCGGTGGCCTGGGCAGCGCCGTTGCCGACGTCCTGTGTGAGCAGTGCCCGACGCCGCTCAAGAAGATTGGCGTCAACGACACCTTCGGCGAGTCCGGCCCGGGTGCCGAGCTCCTGCACAAGTACGGCCTGGACGCCGCCAACATCGTGGCGACCACCAAGGAGTTCTTGGCATAAGGCAAGACGAGGCAAAGTATCGTCTCAACAACCACATCCAAGCCAGAACAGGGGCATCCCCAAAGAGGGCGCCCCTGTTTTTGTTGAATTTAAATTAGAGTCCTGCCAAGCAAAGTTCCCATGGGGAAACGGGCCCATCCCAACAAAGTGCAATTCAGACCCTTCCAACTTTGTATGCGCAGCATCTCAAGTTGGTGCGTCGGCCCCATAGTAGCCGCAGACCGGGCGCAGGGTTACCTCCCAAATCTTTCCGCAGCGCAGGCCGGCGTTTGTCCGCAGCTCCGCAGGAGCAGGACAAATGCCGGCCATGCGCGAGGACGATTTGGGAGGTAACCCTGCGCCCGGCCGGTGGGATCCCAAAGCCCGCCATGCTTCTTATGTGCAGCAAAGCTAATGCTGCTAAAATACTAAGCGCTCATGTAGTTTAAACGCACGACGATAAGGAGCACCAGTGGGTAACCACTTCCGTACCTCCGGTGCGGGCGATGATGCCCCCAAGACGCAGACGGGCGTCCAGGGCAGTCGTTTCGCCACTCCGGATTCAGAGGGCCAGCCTGTTGCTCAGGCCCCCGCTCAGCCGGCAGATCAGGCACAGCCGGCATCCGATCCCTTTGCCTACAATCCCACCAGCGATGTCGCGCTTTCCGGCACGGCGGGTTTTGAGCCCGTTCAGGCCGTGACCGCTCGCGTGGAGCAGCCTCAGGCTGGCGCCGCCACGCCGCAGCCTACCATGGCCGGCATTCCCGACCCCATGGCCCCTGCGACGCCGGTTCCTCAGCCTGCGCAGTCCGGTCTCTTTGCCGCTATTCCCGATCCCACGCAGCCTGCTGCCTCGGTGGTCGAGAGCGATCAGGCCGCCGAGGTCGCAAGCCTCGATAACGCGCTCAACAACCCCGATTTTACGTCGGTGTTTGCGCCCATCGATCCGCAAGCCAGCCGCAAGAAGATGGCCAAGCAGGCCGGTGTCGAGCCCGTCATCCTTATGGAGCATGTCACCAAGATCTATCCGGCACAGCCCAACAAGCCTGCACTCGACGACATCAACATCGAGATCTATCCGGGCGAGTTCGTCTTCCTGGTCGGTCATTCCGGCTCGGGTAAGACCACGCTGCTGTCGACGCTCAACCGCGACGTCAAGCCGACGAGCGGCCGCATCTTGGTTGCCGGTCAGGACCTCATGAAGATCAAGAACCGCAAGGTTCCGTTCCTGCGCCGCCAGATTGGCGCCGTGTTCCAGGACTTTAAGCTTCTGCCGCAAAAGACCGCCTACGAAAACGTGGCGTTTGCCCTGCAGTGCATCGGCAAGCCCAAGGGCGTCATTCGCAGCCAGGTGCCGGAGGTGCTGCGTCTGGTCGGTCTGGCCGATCAGATGGACTCGCTGCCCGACCAGCTTTCCGGTGGCGAGCAGCAGCGCGTCGCCGTCGCCCGCGCTATGGTCAACCGTCCGCCGCTGCTGATCTGCGACGAGCCCACGGGTAACCTCGACCCGGCGATCTCGCTGGGCATCATGAAGCTGCTCGAGCGTATTAACCGCACCGGCACCACCGTGATCGTCGCCACGCACGACCGCGAGATGGTCGATAGCATGCACCGTCGCGTGATCGCCCTCGAGGGCGGCCACGTTATCCGCGACCAGGAGAGGGGAGGTTACGGCAACTATGGCACCAACTAACGTGGGCTACTCCTTCAAAGAGGCAATCAGTCACTTCTTCCGTAACTGGACTACCTCGCTCGGCGCCGTCATCACGATCTTCCTTTCGCTGTTTATCATCGGCCTGTTCATCATGGGCTCCGCGATGCTGAACTCCGTGATCGGCACCGTCGAGGATCAGGTCGTCATCAACGCCTTTATTAGCGATGACGCCGACCAGGCAGATGTTCAGGCCTTTGAGGCTGAGCTCAAGACGTGGAGCAACGTCAAGTCCGTGACGTACAAGGACAAGGACGACGCGCTGGCCGAGTATACGAGCAAGATGTCGGGCAACGCCGACGCCACCATGAGCGCGCTCGATGGCCAGAACCCGCTGCCGGCTTCGTTTGCAATTGAGATGGACGATCCGTCCAAGGTCGAGAGCACGGCCCAGAAGCTCAAGAAGAACGCCGACTTCCAGAAGATCGCGGATGACGGCGACGTCAACGCGAGCGTGCTGTACGGCCAAGAGGAAGTGAGCCGCCTGTTCCAGGTGACCAACTACATCCGCATCGCCGCCGTGGTGCTCGTTGGCCTTTTGACCTTTATCGCATTCATCTTCATCAACAACACGATTCGCCTGTCCATCACGGCGCGTCGTCGTGAGATTGCGATTATGCGTCTGGTCGGCGCCAGCAACGGCTTCATTCGCGGCCCGTTTATCACCGAGGGCGTACTGCAGGCCATTTTGGGCTCGCTGCTTTCCATCGGCGTTCTGGAGCTGCTGCGCAATCTGATGATTCCGCGTTTGCAGGAGAGCATCGGCTGGATGTCGTTTGCCCTGCCGATGCAGTACTACCTGGTGACCTATGCTGCGCTGATTCTGGTCGGTGTGATTATCGGTCTCTTTGGTTCTGCCATAGCCATGCGCCGCTACCTGCGCGTGTAGGCATGCCTGGAATTCATCCCTTCCAACGGGTCGTCTCTTATGGGGCGGCCCGTTTTTTGATCTCTAGGGGACGGCAGGAAAGCGAATCATTTGGGTAGACTCTTTGGAGTTCGTCATCGATAGCAAGGAGGCGCCATGGGGCGCAATAACAAGCATAAGCGCGGTGCTCGCAATAAGCGTGGGCCGGTGCGCAGCGAACGCCGTCTGAGCCTGACCGGGCGCGTGCAGCTCCATGAGCATGGCGCCTATGTCATAACCGAGAGCGGCGACTACAAGGTTATGGGCCGCGGTAAGCGCGAGATCATGGATGGCGATACCGTTGCCGTGAGCATTAAGAACAGCCCGCACGGTGAGCGGCGCGCCGTGATCGAAGGCGTGGTTGAGCGCGCAGCCATAAGCGTGGTGGGTACGTACCAGACCGCTGGTCCGCTCGGTGTGATCGAGCCGCTCGATTCGCGCCTGAAGGCCGACTTCTTCATTCTGTCCGAGGATGCCTCGGCGGATCGTCTGGGCGTCCACCCGGGTGATGCCGTTGTCGCGCGCATTTTGACCTACCCGACGCGCCTGGAATCGGGCACCGTGACGATCGAACGCCGCATTGGCGGAGATGACGCGCCCGATTTGGGCGTTCAATACGTGATGGCGCGTTACGGCTATACCGATAGCTATCCCGAGGCCGCGCTGGACGAGGCCGAGGGGCTTTCGCTCGATGTGTCCGCGGCGCTTAAGGACCCGCTCCGCCGCGATCTGCGCGACCGCTTTGTCATCACGATCGACCCGGTCGACGCGCGCGACTTTGACGATGCCATTTCGCTTGAGCGCACGCCCGAGGGTGGCTACAAGCTGGGTGTGCATATCGCTGACGTTTCTCACTATGTGGCTTGGGACGGGCATATCGATCTTGAGGCTCGCCATCGTACGACATCGGTGTATCTGGCCGATCGCGTGCTTCCCATGCTGCCCGAACGCCTGTCCTGTGACCTATGCTCGCTTCGCCCTGACGAGGACCGTCTTGCGTTTACCGTTGACATTGAGCTCGATGCGCAGGGTCGCGTGCGGCATTACGATCCTTACCCCAGCGTGATTCGCTCGCGTGTGCGTATGGACTATGACGGCGCCGAGGCGCTGCTGGTGCGTGCCGGCGCGGTTGAGTATTCGGTGCTGGAAGGCGCCGCTGAGGATGTTGCGGCTGCTGAGGCCTCGCGCGAGGAGGCGCTTGAGCGCGGTCTTGCGTGCGAGGAAACTGCTCGCGGCTATAACGTCGACCTCGGCGATTTCCTTGTCGCCGCCAACGAACTCGCCGAACTTCGCCGTCGTATTCGTCGTGCCCGCGGCTCAGTCGATTTTGACACGGCCGAGATTCGCGCTCTATTGGATGAGGACGGAGTACCCGTGCAGATTGTGGCGCGCGAGCGTTCGTGTGCCACGTCGCTTATCGAGGAAGCCATGCTACTCGCCAACGAGTGCGTTGCAGAGTGGCTGGCAGACCGTGATATCGAGGCCTGCTATCGCGTGCATGAGGATCCGAGCCCCGATAGCCTGCACGGTGCCGCCGTTGCGCTGGCGCAGCTAGGCATCATCGACGATCGCCGTGCTGCCGGTATCGCCCTGGGGAGTCCCGATGAGCTACAGGCTGCAGTTGATGCTGCCGCCGGTACGGCCAACGCACCGCTCGTCAACACGCTGCTTCTGCGCAGCATGCAGCGCGCACTGTACAAGCCGCGCAACGAGGGCCACTTTGCGCTCGCCGCGCCGTGCTACTGTCACTTTACGAGTCCCATCCGTCGCTACCCCGATCTGGTGGTGCACCGCGTGCTCAAACTGCAGTTGGCCTATGAGCAGCTCGGCGGCAAGGACGCCCTGGTCCGTACGCCGCGGCTGATCGGCAAGGGGCGCGAGTCGCTGCCGCGCATTCTGCCGCAGATCTGCCGCGCATGCAGCGATGCCGAGCGCGCGGCAGATGCCGCTAGCCATGCGACGCAAAAGATCAAGATTGCCCAGTACTATGAGGATCGCCTGGGCGAGCGCTATGCCGGAACGGTCTCATGGGTCAGCAGTATGGGCCTGTTCGTACGCTTGGACCTGACACAGGTCGAAGGCTTGGTTTCGATCAAGAGCCTGGGCAACGAGTGGTTCGAGTTTGACGAGGACGCGCTCACGCTCACAGGTGTCGACACGGGGACCCGCTATGAACTGGGGCAGCGTGTGATCATCGAGGTCTCACGCGTCAATACCACGCGCGGGCACTTGGACTTTAAGCTTATCCATTAGCCAAATTCCGACTCATGGTGTGGGGGCGGAGAGCGGCCTTTCGGGACCGCCCTTCGCATTTGAATCGTGGCTATCTTGCCGTCTGCTCGGCCGCCTGCTTGCCTGCTATTGGAGAGGTAAAACCTACCAAAATAAACCTGTCCCTTTTTGGCAGGTTTACAAGAAAGCGGGGATGAGATGGCGACGGTGTATGGTTATGCGCGGGTGAGTTCGCGCGATCAGAATCTTAATCGGCAGCTGGATGCGCTGGGCGCCTATGGCGTGGGCTCGGCGAATATTTATGCCGACCATGCGAGCGGCAAGGACTTCGATCGACCGCGTTATCGCGAGCTGCTGCACGTCCTGGGAGACGGGGACGTGCTAGTGGTGCTTTCTATCGACCGACTTGGTCGTAATTACTCCGAGATTCTTGAGGAATGGCGACGCATTACCAAGGAGCTCGGGGTTGCCATTGTGGTGTTGGACATGCCATTGCTTGACACGCGCGCCAGGGCCAGCGGCACGCCGGATGTGACCAACATCCTGATTGCCGATATTGTGCTGCAACTGCTGAGCTACGTGGCGCAGGTGGAGCGCGAGAATATCCATCGGCGCCAGGCGGAGGGAATTGCAGCGGCGCGGGCGCGAGGGGTTCGTTTCGGTCGACCTCGCAAGCCGTGCCCTCCTCAGTTTGAGCTGGTGCGCGATAGCTATGAGGCAGGCGATATTACCCGCAGCCAGGCAGCAAAGTGCCTGGGCGTGTGCGTGGGGACGTTCGATCGCTGGATGCGCGAGGCGGGGTAGGAGTTTGCGTCGCTTTGTTGCTTCCTGTTGCGATTCAAATTTTGATACGGTGACGATGCCATTTTGGACTACACTCGCTGATATTCAAAAAACGGAGGTTGGCCTTTGGCACGCGTAAAACAAATAATCGGATGGACCGCGATCGCTCTGTTCGTCGCAACGCTGGCGGGCATCTGGGTGCTGACGGAGCAAAACGCGGTGCAGACGTCGTTGCTGAGCGAGTCCACCGCGCGTGTGGTGGAGGGTCAGGCTACGGGCGTACAGGCTGCCGATGCCACGGGTGAAGCTCAGACCGAGAACGGGATGACCGGGGGCACCGATTCGGCTGCTTCGAATGTCCGGTCTGGCCGACTTGCTTCCATTCGCATGTGGGTGGGCGCGAACGTCCGTCGCGTTGCCCATACCGTAGAGTTTTTCTTCGTCGGATTGTTCGCCTCGGTGGTCGTGGTTTGCTTTTCCAGGCGTCCGTGGAGCGTATGCTCCCGTTGCGTGCCCGTGTTGCTCTTTTGCGCCGTCTGCTCCGTTGGCGATCAGGTACATAAGATCTTTGTTCCCGGCAGGCATTTCGACGTTATCGATTTAGGATTCGATGCTGCGGGCTATGTTACCGCGATGCTGTTGGTATTGCTGGCAGCGGCGTTGGTGCGCTATGCGACTCGGCCGATCGGCGCCCATGCGAGGCGCTAGCCGGTAACAAACCCGTTTCTGATCATGCGACCTTGTTGAATTATTTTGTGTCGCGCGTATTTCCGAGCGGTCGGATTTGAGGGGCGAGCGGTAGAACGCTCGCCCTTTGTGCGCCACGATGCGGCACAATGTACCGTAAAAGCTGTTTGTATCCGGTACGAATCATTCGTTGGTCTTTAATTCTTCTCAACGGAGGTGTTTGAGATGGCAAACGGATTGCTTTTGCGGCTTCGCGAGCGTGAGCTCAGCGCGAGCCCGGCGGAACGCAATGTCATCGCATATGTGAGCGATCATCCGCACGAGGTGGTCGGGCTGTCCGTCCGCGGTCTTGCCGATGCCACGTTCTCCTCGCCCTCGAGCATTTTGCGCTTTTGCAAGCGTTTGGGTTTTGCGGGCTACAAGGAGTTCCAGCGCGAACTGATTGCCGAGCTGGCGCTCTTAGGTGACAAGAAAGACGTAGCCCTCGAGGACATCTCCATGGATGACAGCGTCGAACGTATCGTGGGGAAGGTGATGAAAAGCAACGTGCGCACGATCGAAGCGACGGCGCGAACGCTCGATTACACCGTCTTGGAGCGATGCGCGGCCTATCTTAAGCGGGCACGCGCAGTCAATCTGTTCGGTATCGGTGCCTCTCGTTTGGTCGCGCACGATCTGGCGCAAAAGCTCATGCGTGTCGACAAAGAGTGCCATCTGTACGACGACTGGCATGATCAGCTCTTGTGTGCCAAGAACATGCATGAGGGCGATATGGCAATCGCCTTTAGCTACTCGGGCTTGACGCAAGAGGTGCTGGACTGCACCGCCGAGGCCCAACGTCACAACTGTCCCGTTGTGGCCGTGACCAAAGTAGATGGATCATCCAAGCTTGCCACCATGGCCGATGCCGTGCTCGGCGTCGCTGCGAGTGAGCCCTTGGTCCGCAGCGGTGCCATGGCTTCGCGTATGGCCCAGCTTATGGTTGTCGATGCCCTGTACGCTGCTTACGTTGCCAGCGACTACGAACGGGCGACGCATGTCATTAAGCAAAACTACATCGAGAAACAGGAAAGATGAGGTGAATGAAATGCTCGATTTAACAAAATTCACGACCGAAAAGCGTAATCAAAGGTCTATGGACCTCGATACGATGACATCGCTGCAAATCGTTACGACGATGAACGATGAGGATCTTCGTGCCGTCCAGTCGGTCACAAAAGTGCTGCCCCAGGTTGCCACAGCAATCGACTGGGCTGCTGAGGCACTCGAGCGCGGCGGGCGCGTCTTTTACATGGGCGCAGGCACCAGCGGTCGTCTGGGCGTACTCGACGCTTCGGAGTGTCCGCCCACGTTTGGCGTGTCACCCGATCTGATTGTCGGGCTCATTGCCGGAGGCGAGACGGCGTTTATCAAGGCTGTCGAAGGTGCCGAAGACAGCGAGGAGCTTGGCGCGAGCGACCTGCGGGAGCGTGGACTCTCGGACAAGGATCTTGTCGTTGGCCTGGCGGCAAGCGGTCGTACTCCCTATGTGGTGGGCGGCCTTGTGTACGCCAAGGCAACTGGGTGCAAGACCATTGCAATTGCCTGCAACCAAGGGTCGAAGATCGGGGAGAGCGCAGATCTTGCCATTGAACCCGTGCCCGGTCCCGAGGTGCTGACCGGCTCAACGAGGCTCAAGGCGGGAACGGTTCAAAAGCTCATTCTCAACATGATTTCGACCGGTGCCATGGTCAAGATCGGCAAGGTATACCAAAACCTGATGGTCGATGTGCAGCAGACGAACGAGAAGTTGGTGGTGCGCGGCCAGAACATCGTGATGGAGGCGACCGGCTGCACGCGCGAGCGCGCTATTCAGGCGCTTGCAGATGCCGGCGGCCACGTAAAAACCGCTATTGTCTCGGTACTGCTGGGCTGCGATGCCGAGCAGGCTGCGGTAGCTCTTGAGCGAGCGAGAGGCCATGTCCGTGCTGCGGTGAGTGGCCATGAGAAGAGCAATGCCGATGCCCAATAGGTGCGCGGCGTGAGCTGATATGACATCCAGACGAGATACCCAATACAAGGAGGAGTTATGACGAACAAAGAGCTGGCTCAAAAGCTGCTGGACCTTTTGGGCGGTAAAGACAACGTGTTGGCAAACGCGGCGTGCATGACGCGCCTGCGCGTGACCGTCAAAGACACGGGCAGCGTCGACACGGAGGGTATTAAGGCACTCGACGGCGTGATGGGCTTGGTCGAGGACGACACGATGCAGATCGTGCTGGGGCCGGGCAAGGTGAATAAGGTGCTCGAGGAGTTCTCCAAGCTCACCGGCCTTGCGAAAGGCGTTGCCGACGAGAGCGTGGTTGACGCTGCGGCCACAAACAAGGCCGCGCAGAAGGCAAAGTACGAGTCCAAGCCGGTTCAGGCCTTCCTCAAGAAGATTTCCAATGTCTTCGTCGCCCTGCTTCCCGGCATCATTGCGGCTGGCCTCATCAACGGTATCTGCAACGTCATTAACGTCTCGACGGCAGGCGCGCTTGCAGGCGAGTGGTGGTACCAGGGCATTCGTTCCATGGGCTGGGCCCTGTTTGCCTATCTGCCCATCTTGGTGGGCTATAACGCGGCACGTAAGTTTGGCGGCTCCGCTGCGCTGGGCGGCATCGCCGGCATGATGTGTATCGCCAACAGTGCCATGCCCCTGCTTGCGCCTGGCGCGGCTGATCCTGCCACTGCCATTCTGCTGCCGCTCACCAATGCGCAGTACAACCCCGCAGCGGGCGGCATGATCGCGGCTCTTATCGCTGGCGCATTTTTTGCCTGGATGGAGCGTCAGATTCGCAAGGTTATGCCCAACGCACTCGACACGTTTTTGTCCCCGCTGCTGGTGCTCATCATCGGCGCCTTTGCTCTGATGCTCGTCATCCAGCCGGTTGGCGCATGGCTGACGACTGCCATCTTTAGCGTTTTGACCTTTATTTTCGAGAAGCTGGGCGTCCTGGGCGGCTATATCCTGTCGGCAGGCTTCTTGCCGCTGGTTTCCGTCGGCCTGCATCAGGCGCTCACGCCGATCCACGCTATGCTCAACGATCCCGACGGCGCTACCAAGGGCATCAATTACCTGCTCCCCATCCTTATGATGGCTGGCGGCGGCCAGGTCGGTGCCGGTCTGGCGCTGTACTTTAAGACCAAGAACGCCAAGCTCAAGAAGTACGTCGCAGAGTCCATTCCCGTTGGAATCCTGGGTGTGGGCGAGCCTCTGATGTATGCTGTTACGCTGCCGCTCGTTCGTCCGTTTGTGACGGCCTGCCTGGGTGCCGGATTTGGCGGCGCGCTCGCGGCGCTGCTTCACATCGGCACGGTTTCTCAGGGCGTTTCCGGTCTGTTTGGCCTGCTGATCGTCGTTCCTGGCCAGCAGCTCGGTTACGTTGCCGCTATGCTGCTTGCCTATGCCGCCGGCTTTGTCCTGACGTGGTTCTTTGGCGTCGACGAGCAGAAGATCAACGAGTTCTTTGGCGAGTAGTTTGATATCGCGAGCCGTGTTGCTTAGGGCTCGCGGCGCGCGGCAGATTTCTTGATGCTATGGTTGTGCCGGCGGGGCTAACTGCTCCGCCGGCCTTTTTTAAAGGAGTGTTGAAGCGTGAAAACGGGTATTTCGATTTATCTTTCCAGCCCTCTGCAGGATATTGAGCGGACGATTGAACACGGTGCCGCGGCGGGTGCGCGCTATGCGTTCACCTCGCTGCATATTCCCGAGGATGGGGGAGCGGCGTATGCCGATAAGGTCCGTCATGTGCTGTCGCTGCTTTCCGCCCGCGGCATTGCGCTCATTGCCGATGTGGGGCCGCGCACGTGCGATTTGCTCGGGCTTGAGCGCATCGAGGACCTGCGCGATCTGGGGTTGGAATACCTTCGTTTGGACTATGGCTTTAGCGCCCGGCGGGTCGCGGAGCTGTCCGGTGTATTTCGCATTGTGGTCAATGCATCGACGGTGAGTTCTGATGAAATCACATCGTGGCGTGAGGCCGGTGCCGATGTGACTCGTTTTGCCGCCTGCCACAATTTTTACCCCAAGCCTTATACCGGTTTAGCTCTGGAGGACATTGCTCGGGTGAATCTTCGTCTTGCGGCGCTTGGATTCGAAATCATGGCTTTTGTGCCGGGTGATGCTAACGTTCGCGGGCCGGTATTCGAGGGACTGCCGACGGTCGAGGCGCAGCGCGGTCGCGCGTCAAAGGTTGCTCTCAATATGCTTGAGCTTGCACATGGCGCCGATTGCGACATTGTGTTGGTCGGCGACCCCGATCTTTCCGATGCGGGCTGGACGCAGTTTGCTCATGTTTCCACCGGATACGTGGACCTGCAATGCGAGCTTGAGCCCGGTTATGCCTATGTACGTGGGCAGATTCATCACGACCGACCCGATTCGAGCACCCTCATCTTTAGGTCTCAGGAGTCGCGTACGACGCTTAAGCCGGATTCCGTGCCGATGGATGCCGGTGCCGGCCTGTCACGAAAGACGGGGTCGATCGCTGTGAGCAATAGCGGCTATGGGCGCTACGAAGGCGAGCTTGAGATTGCGCGGGTCGATCTTCCCGGTGACGAGCGCATGAACGTTGCGGGTCATATCACGCCCGAGGCAATGGAGCTGCTGCCGTTCATCAAACGCGGATTCGGGGTACGGTTCGTTTAGCGTGTGACCCGTGGGCTACAATTGGCCCATCATGCGAAGGCGCCTCGTGTGGCGTGTGTCTGCGTTGACCGATCTATATTCGGAGGATTTCCATGACCGTACTGTTTGTTGAATATCCCAAGTGCTCGACCTGTAAGAAGGCCAAGGCATGGCTGGACGAACACGGGGTAGAGTATATCGACCGCGATATCGTTTTGGACAATCCCACGGCTGATGAGCTTGCGACCTGGATTGCTCGTTCGGGACTGCCGGTGCGGCGCTTCTTTAATTCGTCGGGCATGAAATATCGAGAGCTGGGCCTGAAGGCGCGTCTAGATGCGGGCATGACGGATCGGGAGTGCTACGAGCTGCTGGCGACCGACGGCATGCTGGTCAAGCGTCCGCTGTTGGTGGGCGACGACTTTGCGATTCCCGGCTTTAGGGAATCGGCTTGGGTCGAGGCGTTGCTGTAGCGGCTGCGGAAAGTGCGACCCGTTTTGAGCTTCGATTACGGGATACGGTTTCCGGTTGAGGGCTCGATGGGAAAGTGGGGACCGGTTTGAGCTTGAAATCTGGGACGCACTTTCCGCCGGCAGGCTTGCCCCAGTCAGTCCTCCAACTGCGCCCATTCGTGCGGATCGTAGACCTTTACGTGCTTGTTGGGCTTGCCGCTCCAGTACTCCTCGTCCATAAAGGGCAGATATGCCTGAACGCCGGGGCAGATAAAGGGGATCCGCTGCTGTTGCAGTCGCTCGCGCTGGCGCTGCTCCAGGTGCGCCTCGGATATGACGGTCGGCATACCGGACAGCTCGACGAGGCTTGCCTGGATTCGCTTAAGGTCGGGGAGTCCCGCGTGCCATGACATCCGCATGATCAAAAAGGATGCACGGCGGTATTTTGCCTGCATCACCGTGATGGCGGGGCGCAGAGTGGGATGGATTTTGTCCCGTTCGGGCCAAAGGTCAGCAGTGATCTCGAGGCCCAGGGTCTCCCATAGGTAATCAAGCTCTTCGTCCATGGCGCCTCGATATCTACGTGATCATTGATACTTCGATTGTGTTGCCTGGTGCTATCGTTTTCGCGGTAGAATCTGCCAACGGTTGACGGCTACCGCTCGCGGCGTTTTGCCCTTCGTGTGCAGCGGTCGACTTCACAGGTCCTTCACGTGTTGGCCGTATTTGACTGAATTTCAAAAAAGTCAAAATTGGGGCTTGCGTCACGGCCGGACTTCCCGTATATTTCTTTCTTGCGCAAAGGCACAGCCGAGCGCAGCGATGCAGTCATTGGGATGTCGTCTAATGGCAGGACAGCGGATTCTGGTTCCGTCAATGGGGGTTCGACTCCCTCCATCCCAGCCATTGCATTTGCTACATATGGCCCGTTCGTCTAGCGGTTTAGGACGCCGCCCTCTCAAGGCGGAGATCACCAGTTCGAATCTGGTACGGGCTACCAAAATTGAACGCCCGGGCCTCGTAAGAGACCCGGGTTTTGTGTATTGACCGATATTTAAGGCGCGCGTTGAGTCTGCCGCCCGGACCGAGGAGTTGTCATGGACCTGCCTATCAGCTTGGAAGACATCACGTATGCCGAGAACTATCTGGCGCAGGGCGACCTGGCTACGGCGACGCCGCTGCTGGAGCGTCTGGTGGAGCTTGCCGAGGAGTATATCGACGCTGAATGCAAGACGGAGGAGAAGCGCCAGTACTTTAGCTTCGACAGCAAGTTTGAGCGCCTGGCCTATCGCCGCGTGGAGAAGGATCCGCGCGAGCTGGTGCAGGTCGAGGTTCCCTTTGACCGCCTGTACTCCGACATGGCGTTTGCCTACATTCGCCAGCAGGATTATGTGAGTGCTCGGAATGCCCTGATGCAGGCCGTGCGTTGGGATCCCATGAACTGCAACTATCGCTTGGACTTGGCCGAGCTGTTCCGCGCGCTCGAGGACAAGCAGGAGTGGGCATCGCTCTCGTTCTCGGTGCTGGAGCGCGCGAGCGACGGTAAGTGCGCCGCACGTGCCTACACCAACTTGGGTCAGTACTTCTTGGAGCCCGAGACCGAGAACATTTCGGCAGCCGTGGGCTGCGCGCGTCTGGCGCTGCGCCTGGCGCCCAATGATGCGCATACGACGCGCCTGCTCAACAAGATCCATACCACCTATCCGGATGCCGCGGACGAGAGTGACGACCATGTGATGGGTGAGCTCGCCCTGCAGGGCGTGCCGACCTCGCCTTCGGCCGAGATCGCCATCTGCCTGATCATGTGCGCGACCGATGCTGCAAGCGACGGCGACAAGCAGGAGGCTACGCGTCTGACGGTCCGTGCCCGCGACCTGGTGGGCGAGGAGGCATGCGCGGCGATTATCAAGCTGGTGCGCGAGAGCGATGCCGAGCTTAATGCCGAGCGCAGGGCAAAGCGCGAGGCTGCGGGTTCAAACGCCGATGGCGCCAAGGAGGCCGGCGATGCTCAGTAAGCGCGAGCGCAAGCTCATTTCCAAGAATCGCTCGGCACATCACGAGTACTTTATCGATGAGACGTTTGAGTGCGGTATTGAGCTGAGCGGTACCGAGGTCAAGTCGATTCGCGAGCGCGCGTGCCAGATTACCGATACCTTCGCACTGATTCGTGGTGGGGAGTGCTGGCTCGTCGGCCTGCATATCCACCCTTATAGCCATGGTGGCGTGTGGAATCGCGATCCCGACCGTCGGCGCCGTCTGCTGCTGCACCGCAAGGAGATCGACTTTCTTGACGGCAAACTTCGCAACCGCGGCTATGCGCTGGTGCCGCTGGAGCTCTACTTTAATACCGACGGCCGCGTAAAGCTGCTGCTGGGCCTAGGCCGCGGCAAGAAGCTTTACGACAAGCGCGAGGATATGGCCAAGCGCGATGTCCAGCGCGAGATCGACCGCGCCCTCAAGGAGCGCAATCGCTAGGCGTTCTGTATAAGTTGCGGTGGAATACGGACTGTTTTGCCTGTTTGAGGGGCTATTCAGTCCTTATTTCACCGCAACTGCGGGCGTCTCATCTTTCTTACTGTTCTGACACATATGTTTCAAAGGCAGCGTCCGCTATGGGCGCTGCCTTTTTTGTGGGTACATACATCCATGAGGTTCCAACCCGAGCTAGGGGAGTGATCGTTATGGACAAAACTGCGTTCTTTACCATGCCGAGCGGCCTGTACGTGGTGAGCGCCGCGGCAGACGGGCTGCGCGCCGGCTGCGTCATCAACACAGCGGTGCAGGTGACGTCCATGCCGCCGCGCATTTCGGTTGCCGTGAACAAGGACAACGTCACCTCGGGCGTCATCGCTTCGGCCAAAGCGTTCGCGCTGACCGTGATCGATCAGACCGCCGATATGCTCTACATCGGTAACTTTGGGTTCCGCACTAGCAGCGATTATGACAAGTTTGCCAAATACGAGACCCGCGAGACGGCTCTGGGCATGCCCTATGTGCCCGAGCACGCGGCGGCCCTGTTTAGCTGCCATTTGATCGACACTGTGGATGTTGGCACGCATCTACTGTTTATCGGCGAGGTCGAGGATGCCGAGCGCTTGAGTGACGAGACGCCGCTCACCTACGATTACTACCATAAGGTCCTGAAGGGCAAGACGCCTCCGAAGGCGTCCTCGTATCAAGGCTAGAAATGTTTTAAAAATACTTGCATTATATTATTGAGAATCTATACTGATAAATGAAGTACATCACCAGTCGCGTTTGAGAGGAGAACATCATGGCTGAGGAGAAGAAGACGTATAAGTTCGTGTGCGTCGTTTGCGGTTACGAGGTTGAGGTCGATACGCCCGAGCTGCCCGAGGATTATGTGTGCCCGGTGTGCGGCGTCGGTCCCGATCAGTTTGAGCTCGTCGAGGAGTAGCTCGTCGGCACGCGGCTCACGGCAACACATAGCTCTGTCCAAGGGCCCCGGTCGAATTCTCGGCCGGGGCCCTTTTCCTCCGCCCCTAAGGGATCACGGTTGCTGTTGGCCGATCCTGTCTGTTGTGAGTCCGGCCGACCTTTTGTCTTAATCTGTAACGTCTAACGGTGGAAATTGGGCCCACTTGTTACATATCGAGACAAACCAAAACCGTCCGGAAGAAGATCTCAATCTGTAACATCTAACGGTGGAAATTGGGTCCACTTGTTACAGATTGAGACAAACGGAGCTGTCCCTCGGAATGATCTCGATCTGTAACATCTAGACATCAAAAGCGGGTCTAGATGTTACAGATCGAGACGTTTGCCTGGGTAGGTGCCCCGTCTCATTACATCCCCGTTAGCAACACGACATCGAGAATCGTCACGATGGCACCAATCCCTACGAGCAGCGCGTTGAGCGGGCGCGAATTGGCGTATTTGCCCATAACGCGGGGTGAACTGGTGAGCCGTATGAGCACAAAGACCGTAATCGGTAGCTGAAGCGACAGCAGTGCCTGACTCCAGATGAGACCTTCAAAAGGATTTGGGACGACCAGGCACGCCGTCACTGCGCCGACGAAACAGGCCGCCACCCCGATCGAGGAATGTCGGTCGTGGATATCGTATTCCTCGTCGAACATGCCCGCAGTGATGGTCCCCGCCGCCATGCCCGCTGTCACGCTGCTCGATAGTCCCGCGAACAGCAGCGCTACCGCAAAGATGGTCGAGCTCGCCGGGCCCAGAATGGGGGAGAGCGTGGCCGCTGCGACGGCGAGGTCGTCTACGACCATGCCGTGCGCAAAGAAGGTCGTTGCGGCCAGGATGACCATGGCCGAGTTGATTGCCCAGCCCACGCCCATCGAAAAGAGCGTGTCGAAGAGCTCGTAGCGCAGACGCTCTTCGATAACCTGCTCGCCTTGGCCTTCGAAGTGCATGGATTGGATGACCTCGGAGTGCAGAAAAAGGTTGTGTGGCATAACGACCGCACCCAGGACACTCACGATAATCGCGGCAGAGCCAGTGGGCATACTGGGCGTGATCCAGCTTGCGGCGGCTTGCGGCCAGTCGACCTTGACTAGTGCAAGCTCGGCCAAAAACGAGAGTCCTACCACGCCTACGAAGGCGATGATCCAGCGTTCGGCGCGCTTGTAAGAGCTCGTCATGAGCATCGCCATCGATACTGCCGCCACGATGACGCAGCCCGCGCGCACGGGCAGCCCAAAGAGCATTTGAAGGGCAATCGCGCCACCCAGGACTTCGGCCATGGCGGTGGCGACAGTCGCGAGATAGGCACTGGCGAGTACCGTGCGTCCAACGAAGCGGGGGAGGTAACGTGTCGTGGCCTCGGCAAGGCAGGCGCCCGTGGCGATACCCAGGTGCGCCGCGTTGTGCTGCAGCACAATGAGCATAATCGTGGACAGCGTGACGATCCACAGCAGCGCGTAGCCAAACTGCGAGCCCGCGGCCATATTGGAGGCCCAGTTGCCCGGGTCGATAAAGCCGACGGTCACGAGCAGCCCGGGGCCGATATGCCGCGCAATGTCTAGGCCTCCGTGACCGCCGGTGCGCCGGGAACCAAAGTGTTGTTTGAGATGGTTGAGCATGGTGCGCTCCTGTGTATGGGCGGCGTGACGTCGCATCTGGGCCGTGCGGCGCCACGCGTCGGTTTTGGGTTGGGGCTACTTGTGTGCTTTGCCCTGATTGGCCACGGCGTCGATCTTGGCGGCGATGGTCGCCGGGTCGCCGATGTAGCGCTTGTCGAGGACGTTGAAATCGGTGTCGAAGGTGTAGACGAGCGGCACGCCGGTGGGGATGTTGACCTTGAGGATCTCCTCGGGCGTGAGGTGCTCGAGCTTCATGACGAGTGAGCGCAGGGAGTTGCCGTGTGCGGCGATGAGTACGCGCTTGCCGGCGAGCATCTGGGGGCGAATCTCGTCTTCGAAATAAGGCCAGGCGCGGGAGATCGTGTCCTTGAGGCACTCGGTATAGGGCAGCTGATCGGGCGCGACATCACGGTATTGCTCCTGGGTGTGGGGATCGCGCGCGTCGTCCGGCTCGAGCGCCGGCGGGCAGACATCGAAGGAGCGGCGCCAGATGAGCACCTGCTCGTCGCCGTGCTCCGCCGCGGCATTGGCCTTGTTGAGACCCTGCAACGCTCCGTAGTGGCGCTCGTTGAGCTTCCAGGATTTGATGACGGGCAACCACTCGCGATCCATTTGGCCGAGCACGATGTCGAGGGTGTGAATTGCGCGCTTGAGACGCGAGGTGTAGCAGACGTCAAAGTCGAAACCGGCTTCTTTGAGGGCTCGACCGCCTGCTGCGGCTTCTTCGCGGCCCGTGTCGGTGAGTTCTACGTCGGTCCAGCCGGTGAACAGGTTGAGTTTGTTCCACTCGGATTCTCCGTGACGGATAAGGACAAGTTGCATCGTCTGCTGGTCTGCTTGGTGCGCCATAGGGGCCTCCTTGATCTGGCACGGTGTGCGTGCCGTTTGCTTGACGCCGCAAAGGATACCCGTTTTAAGCTTAAAAGTTAACCAAGACTAACAAAATTGTTGTATTTGAATGGGATGGTGAAAGGGGGCTGCCGAAATGTCTCGATCTGTAACAACGAGGGATGGAAATTGGGCCTAGGTGTTACAGATCGAGACAGGAAGAAATGGTCCTATGGAATGTCTCGATCTGTAACAGTTTGCCGCCAAAACCGGCCCTTTGTGTTACAGATCGAGACATTCGGAACTGTCTCTCGAAAACATCTCAATCTGTAACAGTTAGTCGTCGTAATTGGGCCTTCCTGTTACAGATTGAGATGTTTGAAGTGGTGAGCTAACAGGCCGAACTTGGGGCCTATGTTGTCGCCCTTGAGGTCGGCGGTGTCCGCTCGTAGGGCGTGCGTTACGCGATTGTTTCGAAACGGGTGGGAAACACAACGGGCCGGCGATGCTCCTAGTATGCCTATTCAACTGACTGTCTAAATATCTAGGGGAGGATCGCGATGCAGGCAGATTCCGCTCAGCAGCAGGGCCTTTATCGCCCCGAATTCGACCATGATGCATGTGGCATCGGCGCGCTTGCCGATATCAACGGTGAGCGCCATCACCAGATTCTGGACGATGCGCTGTCCATTCTGGTCAACTTGGAGCACCGCGGCGGCACGGGACTCGAGAAGAATACCGGCGATGGCGCTGGCATCCTGTTCCAGGTTCCGCATCACTTTTTCCGTAAAGAGGCTCAAAAGTGCGGTCAGATTCTGCCGGCAGAGGGCGACTATGGCGTGGCCATGCTGTTCTTCCCGCAGGACGACAAGGGCGTAGAGGATGCCCGCCGCGTGTTTGAGGAGGGCTGTGCCGAGGCCGGCGTGCCGCTGCTCTTTTGGCGCGAGGTGCCCGTCGACCCGCACGACCTGGGCGAGACGGCCCGCGCCTGCATGCCCACTATCCTGCAGGCCTTCCTGGGCCGTCCGGACGACACGCCCGCCGGCGATGCCTTTGAGCGTCGCCTGTACGTGTGCCGCCGCACCATCGAAAAGAAGGCCGATGCCGAGTTTGCCCTGCGAGACAAGATCTTCTACGTGTGCTCCATGAGCTCGCGCACCATCGTGTACAAGGGCATGCTGGTCGCCACACAGATGCGCCGCTTCTTCATCGACCTCAACGACGCCGCCGTCAAAACGGCCGTGGCGCTCGTCCACTCGCGCTACTCCACCAACACCACGCCCAGCTGGGAGCGTGCGCACCCCAACCGCTTTATCATCCATAACGGCGAGATCAACACCCTCAAGGGCAACGTCAACTGGATTCGCGCCCGCGAACCCAACCTGTACAGCCCCGTGCTGCAGCACGATCTTGAGCGCGTGATGCCCATCATCAACCGCGAGGGTTCCGACTCCGCGATTCTGGACAACGTGCTCGAATTCTTGGTCATGAACGGTCGCCCGCTCACGCGTGCCGCGTCCATGTTGCTGCCCGAGCCGTGGGACCACAACGATAGCCTGAGTGAGGAGCGCCGCGCCTACGACGCTTACCAGTCCATGCTCATGGAGCCCTGGGACGGCCCGGCGGCCATCGCCTTTACCGACGGCCGTACCCTGGGTGCCGCCCTCGACCGCAACGGCTTGCGCCCCGCCCGCTACTACGTGACGCGCGATGGCCGCTTTATGCTGGCAAGCGAGGTGGGCACCATCGAGGTGAGCCCCGAGAACATCCTGACGAGCGGCTGCCTGGGACCGGGCCAGATGCTCGAGGTCGATTTTGCCCGCGGCCGCGTGATCTACAACGACGAGCTGCGCGCCCGCTATGCCAAGGAGAAGCCCTACCGCGACTGGATTGCCGAGGAGACACTGACCGTCGACGCGCTCGATGAGCCCTCCGCGCCCGCCGAGGATGCCGAGGTGCCCGCCGCCGTGCGCATGGCCAAGCTCGGCTATCACTGGGATGATGTCGACGAGGTCGTGCGCCCTATGGCCCAGCAGGGCAAGGCCCCGCTCGCCTCGATGGGCATCGATGCGCCGCTGGCCTGCCTGTCCAAAAAGACGCGCTCGTTCTACGACTATTTCTATCAGCTGTTCGCTCAGGTCACAAACCCGCCGATCGACGCCCTGCGCGAGCACATGGTGACTTCGACCACGCTCTACCTGGGCAACCACGGTAACCTGCTCGAGGACTCCCGTACGGCCTGCCAGCTGGTTCGCTTGGAGCGACCGCTGCTGAGCAAGGAGGAGTTTGACCGCATTTGCGCCATCGACCGCGTGGGCTTTAAGACCCGCCGTTTTCGTGCCGTGTACCGCCGCAATGCCGGCGAGGGTGCGCTGCAGGCTGCGCTCAAGCAGCTTGCAGAGGACGTTGAGGCTGCGGTGCGCGATGGCGTGAACATCGTGGTGCTGAGCGATCGCGCCGCTGCGGGCGAGGTCCCCGTGCCGTCGCTGCTCGCCGTGGGTTGCGTGCACAACCATCTGATCCGTGCCGGCGTGCGCACCTTTGCCGATATCGTGGTGGAGTGCGGCGACGCCGTGTCCCCGCACGACTTTGCGGCGCTGGTGGGCTACTCCGCGAGCGGCATCTATCCGTATAACGCGCATGCGTGCATCCGCGATCTGGCGGCACACGGCGACCTGGACGTGACGGCCGAGCAGGGCATCGCCAACTACAACAAGGCTGCGACCGCCGGCATCGTCTCCATCATGTCCAAGATGGGCATCTCCACGGTACAGAGCTACCATTCGGCGCAGATCTTCGAGGCCGTGGGCTTTACGCCGGAGTTCGTCAACGCGTACTTCGCCGGCACGGTGAGCCGTGTGGGCGGTATGGGTGTCGAGGACGTTGAGCGCGAGCAAAACGAGCGCTACGACGCCGCGCTCGCTATCCTTAAGAGCCCGGCTCCCGATCAGCTGCCCACGCTGGGTCTGACCAAGTGGCGCCCGCTCGGCGGCGAGGATCACCTCATCGATCCGCAGACTGTCTACTTGCTGCAGACCGCCTGCCGTGAGGACAGCTACGACACCTTTAAGGAGTACAGCGCCCGCCTGCACCGCACCGGCCGTGCCGTGCGCCTGCGCGACTTGCTCGACTTTAATGCCAGCGGCCGCACGCCGGTTTCGCTCGACGAGGTGGAGCCCGCGCTCAACATCGTCCGCCGCTTTAACACCGGCGCCATGTCGTATGGCTCCATCAGCAAAGAGGCGCATGAGTGCATGGCCATCGCCATGAACCGCCTGCATGGACGCTCCAACTCGGGCGAGGGTGGTGAGGATCCGCGTCGCGAGACCCCGCTGGCCAACGGTGATTCCAAGAACTCCGCCATCAAGCAGGTAGCAAGTGCGCGCTTTGGCGTGACGAGTCGCTACCTGTGCAGTGCCTTCGAGATTCAGATCAAGATGGCCCAGGGCGCCAAACCCGGCGAGGGCGGACACCTCCCCGGCAAGAAGGTCTACCCCTGGATCGCCGAGGTCCGCCAGTCCACGCCCGGCATCGGCCTGATCTCGCCTCCGCCGCATCACGATATTTACTCTATCGAGGACCTGGCAGAGCTGATCTTCGATCTTAAGAACGCCAACCCCGGCGCACGCGTGTCGGTCAAGCTGGTCAGCGAGGCCGGCGTCGGCACCATCGCCACCGGCGTTGCCAAGGGCGCTGCCGACAAGATCTTGATCAGCGGCCACAATGGCGGCTCGGGTGCCGCTGAGCGCGACTCCATTTGGCATGCGGGACTGCCGCTGGAGCTTGGCCTCGCCGAGGCCCAGCAGACGCTGCTGCAAAACGGGCTGCGCTCACGCGTGGTGATCGAGGCCGACGGCAAGCTTATGGACGGCACCGATGTTGCCGTCGCCTGCTTGCTGGGCGCCGAGGAGTTTGGCTTTGCGACCATGCCGCTCATCTCCATGGGTTGCCTCATGCAGCGCGACTGCCAGCAGGACACCTGCCCGGCCGGCATCGCTACGCAAAACTGCCGCCTGCGTCGCGGCTTCCGCGGCAAGCCCGAGCACGTCGAGCACTTTATGCTCTTTGTTGCCGAGCAGCTGCGCGAGGTCATGGCGAGCCTGGGCTTCCGCACCGTCGACGAGATGGTCGGCCACCCCGAGTGCTTGCGCCAGATCGAGGTCCCGGGCAACCGCAAGGCCAACCTGCTCGATCTGTCGCCCGTGCTGGCAAGCGCGACCTGCGAGTTCGGTGCCCATATCCCGGGTGCCGACGGTCGCCACTTCCTGCCGCAGATGGCTGCCGACAGCGAGCTCGACAAGACGCTCGACTCCACGTTGTTCGTGCCCTATACGGCCGATGCCCGTGCGCACCTACGTCCGATTCGCTTCCATGCCGACATCGCCAACGTCAACCGTTGCGTGGGCACCATCCTGGGTAACGCGGTGACCAAGGCACATCCCGAGGGCCTGCCCGCCGGCTCCATCACCATCGATTGCGATGGATCGGCCGGTCAGAGCTTTGGCGCCTTCCTGCCGCGCGGCATTACGCTCAACGTGTGCGGCGACGCCAACGACTACTTTGGCAAGGGCCTTTCGGGCGGCGAGGTGTCGGTGCGCCCCAACCCGCATGCGACCTATAAGTTCGACGAAAACATCATCGTGGGCAACGTTGCGTTCTTTGGCGCCACGAGCGGCCGTGGCTTCATCAACGGCCTGGCCGGCCAGCGCTTTGGCGTACGCAACTCCGGTGCCACCGTGGTGGTCGAGGGTTGCGGCAACCACGGTTGCGAGTACATGACGGGTGGCCTGGCGCTCATCCTGGGCGAGGTCGGGCAGAACTTCGCTGCCGGCATGACGGGTGGCGTGGCTTATGTCTTTGACCAGTACGGCACGCTCGATGCCCGCGTGAACCACGAGAGCGTTGAGCTCAAGGCCCCGACTGCCGGCGAGCTGGCGCAGATTCGCGAGCTCATCCAGGAGCACGTGGACGCGACGCAGAGCCCGCGCGGCATCAAGCTGCTCTACAGCTTTGAGACGATGAGCAAGCACTTTGTGAAGGTCATTCCGACCGAGTACGAGCGTGTGCTGGCGATTGTCGCTGCGAGCGAGGCTGCCGGCAAGACACATGCGCAGGGCGAGGAGTTGGCGTTTGACATCGTGACCGGTCGCGCCGACGCTGCTGATGTTGCCCGCTTTGATGCTGCGGGCGGTGCTGCGGGTGCTGCGCCCGTGGCCGCTACCAGCTCTGTTGCTTCGACCAAGAAGGAGGCGTAAGTGCCATGGGTAAGCCCGGTGCTTTTCTTGATATCGATCGCGTGACCCACGAGCTGCGCCCTGTGGAGGAGCGCAGCCATGATTTTGATCCGCTGTACGTGGAGCTCGATGACGATGCACGTCGCGCCCAGGCGAGCCGCTGCATGATGTGCGGCGTGGCGTTTTGCCAGATGGGCGCGAGCTTTGGCAAGGCACGCCCGAGTGGCTGCCCGCTGCACAACCTGATTCCCGAGTGGAATGAGCTGGTGTACCGCGGCCGCTGGGACGAGGCTGCCGAGCGCCTGTCGCTCACATCGCCCATGCCCGAGTTTACGAGCCGTGTGTGCCCGGCGCTGTGCGAGGCCGCGTGCAACCTGGGTTCGGTCGACGGCCAGCCCACGACGATCCATGACAACGAGCGTGCAATCAGCGACCATGAGTGGGCAAATGGCGGTCCGCGTCGCTTTGAGCCGGCAGGGGAGGGCGCACCCGCGGTTGCTGTGGTGGGCTCCGGTCCTGCTGGTCTGGTGGCGGCATGGGAGCTTGCACGTCGTGGCGCCCGCGTGACGGTGTTTGAGCGCGACGACCGCCCGGGCGGTCTGCTCATGTACGGCATTCCCAACATGAAGCTCGAGAAGTCCGTGGTCGAGCGTCGCGTGGCGTTCATGCGTGAGCTGGGCATTGTGTTCGAGCTGGGTGCTGACGTGAGCGATCCCAAGGTTACCGCCAGGCTCGACGACTTTGACGCCGTCGTGGTGGCTGCTGGTGCCCGTGCCCCGCGCGGGCTTTCGGCTGCGAACATTGACGCTCCGGGCGTGGTGTACGCGGTGGACTACCTGACGGCTTCGACCGTCTCGGTGCTCGATGGTAGCGAGCCCGCGGTGAACGCGCGCGGCCTGGATGTCGTGGTCATTGGCGGTGGCGATACTGGAAACGACTGCGTGGGTACCGCCGTGCGTCAGGGCGCGCGCAGCGTGCGCCAGTTTGAGTTCTTGCCGGCTGCGCCCGATAAGCGCGCGGCGAGCAACCCCTGGCCGCAGTGGCCCAACGTGAAGAAGACCGACTACGGCCAGCAGGAGGCTATCGCTGCGATGGGTGGTGAGATGCGTGCCTGGGGCGTGGATACGCTCGAGGTGCTGCTGGACAAGAAGGGTGCGGCCGCGGGCCTGCGCGTGGTCGATCTGGACTGGTCGGCGGGAAAGCCCGAGCGCATCGCGGGCTCCGAGCACGAGGTGCCGGCGCAGCTGGTGCTCATCGCCTGCGGCTTTACGGGTCCCGAGCATGGCGTGTTCGATGCGGTGAGCGTGCCTGTTGCCACCGCCGGTCGTCCGCTGCCGGTGATGGCTGCTGAGGGCTCGCATCTCGCGGCTCGCGCGGAGGGTGTCGCCGCGGATGCCGCGCCGGTGTATGTGGCGGGTGATGCCCGCAACGGCAGCTCGCTCGTGGTGAACGCCATGGCCGACGCCCTGGCCTGCGCTGCCGAAGCCGCCGACGCGCTGGAGCTGTAAAGTAGTCACGGAGATATTCAACAATCGAATCGGCAAGGGCTGTCCCTAACTGCCGGCACAAAAGGAACGTCCCTAAGTGCCGACAGTTAGGGACGTTCCTTTTCTGTCGGCATTCGGGGACACTCCTTGCGGATTTGCGAGCAGTTTGCTCGTTTGTCGACGTACGGGCGTTCATTTGTCGACTTCTTGGGCTGTGGTCACCTGTTGTTTCTGTGGTGGCTGCGGGCATCTGGCTCAAAAGGGCGGGTTGGCCGTCGATGTTTACCTGCGGTTTTGTTGCGGCGCGCATTTTCGGTCAAGCTTTTCGTCAAGTGTTTGGTCAGCATCTGGTTTGCAGCCGGAGGCCTATTTTGCCCGCGCTGGTCGTGGCTGCCCACCCTCCTCGTAAGCTCAAATTGAGGTCCATCAGTTTGAGGAGGATGCCATGACTGACCACGCTTTTGACCGAGCAGAGCTGGCTGAAGCCGTCGGCAACGATATTGCCGACATGGCTCACTTTTGGATGCTGCGGAAGTTTCAATTCCTGGAGCCGGCGCGCGAACAGTTCGAGATCATTGTCGACCCGTGGCTCAGCTATTGCACCGAGCCTTCGCAAAACGAAATCATGGCCTACAACATGGCGTTTACCGATTGGCTGCTGTTTGAGCGCCCCTATCGCCATGGCAAAACGCTGCTCGAGCTATATGTTGACGAGCCGCCGGCATCGCTTTCGCCTGCCTCGCTCAAGCGGCTCGAGCAGGTACGCGACACGCAGTATTTCTCGCGCTTTGGCATTTTGGACAAGGATCCTGCGTCCGGCATGGTCGTGCTGAAGGACACGCGCACCGATCATCGCTTTGATGTCTACGATCCGCATATCGTGCAGAAGGAGCACTGGAGTGACGGCGCGATTGCGGTGCGCCTCGCCTGCGTCGATGATGTCTGGCTTACGGCGGGACAGCTCTACCTGTATGACATCGCGCGGCTGAGCGATACGGCGGTCGATGGGCCGGGTGCGGTGCATCCGGAGGACCTGCAGGACGGCTTTGACACCTCGTGCATCTGCTTCTTCTTGCGTCTGGTCCGCGACATCATGGGCGCCCAGGGGCGGTACGTAAAGTCGCTCAACATCTACGAGCAGGAGTGGGAGTAGGGGATGGGTAGTTGTCGCCTGCCTTGCCTTTTGCCTTTTTGTCTCGATCTGTAACGTTTGGGGGCAAAACACCGGTCTACCTGTTACAGATCGAGACGAATGCTTGGGCGCCGCTGGTTTGTCTAAATCTGTAACGTTTAGGGGCCTGGAGAACGTCTAACTGTTACAGATCGAGACGTTTGGCACCTGGCTGGGGGGGGGAATGTCTCAATCTGTAACATCTACAGTCCAAAAATCGTTCTTCTTGTTACAGATCAAGACGTTTGTCGGTGGAGGCAACGGTGACGATGGTCCATTTGTCCGATGTGGTGGTGATGGAAGTGTCTAATACCGTTTTCAAGCACAAGCATACGACTCGCAACACGTTGGCGCGGAATAGGATGCTCGCGCGACTCACGGAGGCGACCGAGCAAGGTGCGCTGCTCGCAACGCATGACAATGCCGAGCTCATGTGGCTGCGGCGTCATGTTGGAACCGACGATATCGCGGAACCCGAGCCGTATTTGTTCTGCTTTCAACATGATTGGGATGCGCTGACGCCGACGGAGCGAGCGCTGCGGGCCATCAAAGGGCTTGCGGAGTTTCATCCCGATTGGGCGTTTTGGGGCTATGACGCGGCACTTTTGTGGGGTCTGGAGGTGCCGAATGATCTGCTTGGGCCACGATATCTTGTTAAGACAGGTTGCTCGGTGCCGCTGAGTGCAGGATGTCGGCTGTTGCGTCCGCAGGCGGCGGGCGCACTTGAACAAGTCGACGGCGTGCAGGTGACGTCGTTTTGGCGCACGGTGGAGGATTGCCTACTGCGTGCACCGTTCTCCTACGGGTTGGCGATTGCCGATTCTGCACTGCGGGCGAAAGGCGTATCACGTGGGGATTTGTGCGAGCGCCTCCGCGCCGATTGCGAGGGCAGGCGAGGGTATCGCAGGGCACAGGTGATTGCGTCGTATGCGGACGGGCTGTCTGAAAACGGCGGCGAGTCTCGGTTCCGAGCATTCTTTATTGCGTACGGCTTTCCGGTTCCGGAGCTGCAGGTGGAGTTTTGCGACCCGCTCGATCCGAGCCAGGTGTTTCGTGTCGACTATTTTTGGCGGCTCGAGGACGGGACGTGTGTCATCGGCGAGCTCGACGGAAAGGGGAAGTACACCTTGCAGAGCGGCGAGGGTCGGGAGTCGGCTGACCCATTCGTGGCAGAGCGTCAGCGGGAATCTCATCTGACAATGCTCGGGCATAAGGTGCTTCGGTTTACGTTTGATGAGCTCAAGAATCCGGGGAAGCTGATCGAGAAAATGAGGCTGGCGGGTATTCCTCGGCAGGTTGAATTGGCTGAGGAGTGGAGATGCCAGTGGTATGGGCGCTGAGAGGTTTTGTCTCGATCTGTAACGTTTAGAGGCTGTTTGAGCTCGTAATTGTTACAGATCGAGACAAGCCGGTGAAACGTCGACCGAATGTCTCGATCTGTAACATCAAGGGGCCTAATAACCCTGTAGCTGTTACAGATCGAGATATTTCCCTGGTGTCGCTGGGGTGGGACTGCAACGTGTTCCGTCTCCCCACATCCCCTCTTCCTTCCGTTAACCGATGCGTCTGCAGCAATCCAGCGGGACTAGGTGATAATGGACAAATGTTCAAGTTAATCGTGAGGGAGGAGCTCGATATGGCATCTGCCGATCGTCCCACATTGTTTATCAATGCGACCGTTCTGGATGGTTCGGAGCATATGGAGCCGCAGCCCGATATGGCCGTGGTCGTCGAGCGTGGCATCATCACCTGGATGGGACCGAGCGCTGTGGCCCAAGCTCCAGCGGGGGCCGAGGTCATCGATCTGGCAGGGGCGTATCTCATGCCGGGCCTCATCAATATGCACGTGCATCTGTGCGGTTCGGGCATGCCGGTCTCGGCGGGTGATGCGGGCGCGCTGATGAAGAAGCTCGACAATCCCGTGGGCCGCGCCATCGTTCGCCACATCCTCAAAGGCAGCGCCCAGCAGCAGCTGGCAAGCGGCGTGACTACGGTGCGCGGTGCGGGTGACCCGCTGTTTGCCGACATCGCCGTGCGCGATGCTATCGATGCCGGCAAGTATCAGGGTCCGCGTCTGGTAGCGCCGGGAACGGGCGTTACAGTGCCGGGTGGCCACGGCGCGGGGCTGTTCGCGCAGGTCGCCAATACGCCCGACGAGGCGGCCGAACAGGTGCGCGACTTGTACGCGCGTGGTGCCGACGTCATCAAGTTGTTCGTGACGGGTGGCGTGTTCGACGCGACCGAAGTTGGCGAGCCGGGCGTGCTGCGCATGCCGATCGATGTTGCCGCGGCGGCGTGCAAGGCGGCGCACGAGGTGGGCCTGCCGGTTATGGCTCATGTCGAGAGCACCGAGGGCGTGAAGGCCGCGCTTGAGGCCGGGGTCGACACGATCGAGCACGGTGCCCCGATGACGCCCGAGATCCTGGAGCTGTACCGTGGCGCCGCGGGCACGCAGCTTGAGGATCGTGCGCCCAGCGTTACCTGCACGATCAGCCCGGCGCTGCCGTTTGTGTTGCTCGATCCGGAGAAGACCCATTCGACTGACACGCAAAAGAAGAACGGCGACATCGTGTGCTCGGGCATTATCGAGAGTGCTCGTGCGGCGCTGGAAGCTGGCGTTAAGGTGGGCCTTGGCACAGATTCGAGCTGCCCGTTCGTGACGCAGTACGACATGTGGCGTGAGGTGGCCTATTTTGCCAAGTATGTCGGCGTGAGCAACGCCTTCGTGCTGCATACGGCTACGCAGGTCAATGCCGAGCTCCTGGGGCTGGGCGGCGAGACCGGTACGATCGAGTGCGGCAAGGCCGCCGATATCCTGGTGACGCGCAAGAATCCGCTCGATGACCTGTGCGCTCTGCGTGAGCCGACGCATGTGATGTGTCGCGGTGATCTGGTACGCAAGCTCAAGGTGAAACGTATTCCCGAGGTGGACGCCGAGCTCGACACGATTATGGCCATGCCTGCAGAAGCGCTTGCCGAGGAGCTGGCCCGCGACGGCGTGGCGTAGGTGTGACAAAGGTGCAGCTCCGTTGCCGCATACAAAAAGCCGAGGCTCAACACGAGGCCTCGGCTTTTTTATCGAACAAATACTTAAGATTTGAGACAAACAAACCTGATTAATTTGTCCCGCGTGCGGGCGCTAGGAGCGGGTTTCCATCTTGGCGTGGCACTTGGGGCAGGTGACGCGGATCTTGCCTTTGCCCTTGGGGACGGAGAGCATCTGGCCGCAGTTGGGGCACTTGAGGTATGCCGTGGTCTTGCGGCCCTTCCACATCTTCTTGGCCGTGCGCTTGGCACGCTCAAAGTCTTCCTTGCTCGTTCCAGCCGCGCGCGAGGTGCCGGCCGCTGCAGTTCCACCGCCCAAGCTGGAGACGAACTTGCCCAAGCCGGGGACGTTCGCGGTCGCGGCGACAAAGGCCTCGTTCTCCTTGCGACGTGCGTCGATGTTTTTGGACAGGCCGCGCAGCACGCCAATCACGATGACGGCGATAGCGATCCAGCTGAGCCACTGGATTCGGGCTATCGATCCGATCATCGCGATGACAATGCCGGCAAAACCCATCACGATGGTGAGTTCATCGGCACCATTGCGACCCTTCATAAAGTCATTCATGCAAATTGCCTTTCGTTCGATATGCTGCACGCCTTTATACCCGATTTAGAGCAAGGGGGACAGGTTAATCTGCACCAAGGTGGTGCAAACGTACCTATCCCCGATACACCAAGATGGTGCAAACGTACCTATCCCCGATACACCAAGATGGTGCAAAGAAGTCTGTCCCCAATGCCCCAATTACTTGGAGAGCTTGTCGACGACGCGTTCGATCTCGGCGAGCTTGGCGGCCTTGAGGTCTTCGTCGCCCGATTCGATTGCCGAAGTCACGCAGCCCTCGATATGCGCCTTGAGCACGTCGGCGTTGATGCGCGCAATGAGCGCCTGCGTTGCCATAAGCTGCGTGGAAATATCGACGCAGTAGCGGTCCTCCTCGACCATCCGCAGGATGCCGTCGATCTGACCGCGTGCCGTCTTGAGCATGCGGGTCACCGATTTATGGTCTGCCATCATGGCGGGTCCTCGTTTCTGGTCGGGGTGCGCGTGGGTCGTTACGCGGCGGTTACGGACAGGGCGTGGAACTTCTCGCCGGCGCCCTCGACGGCGGCGGCGAGCTGCTCGGCGGTCACGGTGTCGGCGCACTCCACCTGGACGGTCTGGGTCTCGTGATCGGCGTCGGCGTCGGTCACGCCGGCCACGTTGAGCAGTGCCGTCTCGACAGTAGCGTCGCAGTGGCCGCACATGAGGCCGGAAGTCTTGATTGTGTAACGCATGGGTATTCCTCTCTGTTGTGTCGGCTTTCCCAGGCACCCGACCTTGACCTTCAAGCCGTCGCTCGCGTACCAAAGTACGCGTCGCTCCTCTTTCAGGTCAATCTCGGGCACCTGGAAAACCCGTTCTAAATGGACTTAAGGGTGAACCTATTTTGCCACTTTAGGCTTAAAGGTTCGTAGGCGCAGCGCATTGCTTACGACGCACACGCTCGACAGGCTCATGGCCGCGGCGCCGAACATCGGCGAGAGCTGCCAACCGGTGAGGGGGAAGAACACGCCTGCCGCCAGCGGAATGCCGATGCCGTTGTAGAACAGCGCCCAGAACAGGTCCTGCTTGATGTTGCGGATCGTGGCGCGCGAAAGCTCGATGGCGCGCGCAACATCCATGAGGTCGCTGCGCATGAGCACCACATCTGCCCCTTCTTTGGCGATGTCGGCGCCGGTGCCGATCGCAAGGCCCACGTCGGCGCGCGCCAGGGCGGGGGAGTCGTTGATGCCGTCGCCCACCATGGCGACCTTGCCGCCCGCATCCTGCAGTTCGCGCACGTGGCGTTCCTTGTCGGCGGGGAGGACGTCGGCGATGACCTGTTCGCTGGTGAGTCCCACGCGGCGGGCGATAGCCTCGGCCGTCACGCGGTTGTCGCCGGTGAGCATGCGCACGTCGACGCCGAGCTTGCGGAGCGCGGCGATAGCCCCGGCGCTCGTCTCTTTGACCTCGTCAGCCACGGCGATGGTGCCGACAAGCTCGCCGTTCTTGGCAAAGAACAGCGGTGTTTTGCCCTCGGCGGCAAATTGCTCGGTAAGACCCGCGGGCACGGTAACGCCCAACTCGTTCATCAGGCGTACGTTGCCGGCGGCGATGACATTCTGCCCCTCGCGCGCCGTTACGCCACGACCGGGCACGGCGGCAAAGTCCTCGACCATGCGCGCGACAATTCCGCGTGCCTCGCACTCGGCCATAATCGCCTCGGCCAGCGGGTGCTCGCTCGAGCGCTCCAACGCGGCGGCCAGCTTGAGCAGCGACTTTTCGCTCATGGCGGGCGAGCCGTCAGCGCGCGTGGCTACTACGATATCGGTCACGGCAGGCTTGCCGCGGGTGACCGTGCCCGTCTTGTCGAGCACCACGGTGCCCACACTGCGCAGATTCTCCAGCGCCTCGGCACTCTTGAACAGAATGCCCATCTCGGCGCCCTTGCCGGTACCCACCATAATGGCGACGGGCGTGGCCAGACCCAGTGCGCACGGGCAGCTGATCACCAGCACGGCCACGGCGGAGGTGAGCGCCTCGTTCATGCTGCCGGTCAGTGCCATCCACACTACAAAGGTCACGACCGAGATTACAAACACCACGGGCACGAACACGCCGGCGACCTTGTCGGCCATGCGGGCGATGGGCGCCTTGGTGGCGTTGGCGTCCTCGACGAGCTGGATAATCTTGGCGAGCGACGTGTCGGCACCCACACGCGTGGCGCGGAAGGTAAACGAGCCCGTGCGGTTGACCGTGGCGGCGTTAACGGTAGCACCGGCGGTCTTTTCCACGGGGATAGACTCGCCGGTGAGCGCACTCTCGTCCACGGCCGAGCTGCCCTCGAGCACCACGCCATCGACGGGGATGGACTCTCCGGGGCGTACGCGCAGAACCTGGCCGGGAAGGATGCTGTCGACGTCGACGGTGGTCTCGGTGCCGTCCTCTGCCACGACGGTCGCGCTCTTGGGCGCCAGGTCGATGAGCGCCTCGATGGCGCCGCCGGTCTTGGATTTGCTGCGTGTCTCGAGGTATTTGCCCACGGTGACGAGCGACAGGATCGTGCCCGCACTCTCAAAATACAGGTTGCCCATGCTCGTCATCATGGCCTCGTGGATTTGCCCGGCGGCCAGCTGGTCGGCCATGATAAACATGGCATAGAACGACCAGGCGACGGAAGCGGTGGCGCCCACGGCAATAAGGGCGTCCATGGTGGGCGCGCCGTGCGCGAGCGATTTAAACCCGTTGATAAAGTACGCGTCGTTGACATAGACGATGGGGATAAGCAGGACGAGCTCGGTGAGGGCGAGCGTCATGCTGTGGGTATGGTCGGTGAAAATGCCGGGCAGCGGCCAGCCAAGCATGTGCCCCATGCCTATGTAGAACAGTGGGATGAGGAATACGATCGAGACGATGAGACGAGTGCGCATGGCAGAGGCGGCGGCCTCCAGTTTTTTGGTGGGCGACTCCATATGGGCGGCGCCGGACCTGGCTTGCGTACTGCCGCTTTGGGCGGCGTCGGTGCCCGTGCTGACGGGTGAGGCCGAGTAGCCAGCGCGATCGACGGCGGTGCAGATGTCGTCGGGGGTGACCTGCGCGGGGTCGTAGTCCACCAGCATAGAGCCGGCGAGCAGATTGACCGCGACGCTCTCGACGCCGTCGAGCTTGCTCACGGCACGATCCACGTGCGCCTGGCAGGCGGCGCATGTCATGCCACCCACGTCGAACTTATCTTGAGCCATGGCTTCTCCTTTCTGTGGTTCGCTGTTGGAATTGTTAACCTGCTGATACTATACACCCATACCCCCTGGGGGTGTCCAGTAATGGTTGGAATGTATGACTTTTCATTACAGATGAGGGTGGCTGCTCAATCGGTGGCCGTCTCTGCCAAACGTCTCGATCTGTAACAACTAGACCCCGTTTTACCGAGTATTTGTTGCAGATCAAGACAAACAGTTGGCAGAAAACTCAATGTCTCAATCTGTAACATCTAGCAGCAAATATGACCTCTAACTGTTACAGATCGAGACAGACCGCCCGCGGCCAACTCAAATGTCTTGATCTGTAACATCAAGAGAGGTTTTTGACCCCATACTGTTACAGATTGAGATGTTGTCTCGCGGGGCTGGGGTTTGTCTCGTTCTGTAACATCTAGACCTGTATCTGCCGAGCTAATGTTACAGATCGAGACAATTGCCGGGGAGGGGTCCCGTCACGGCAAGACGCCCGCCGCCTAGATGCAGAATCCGGGAATCACGCAGGTCCGTTTATCGGGCTTGCTTGCAGACGTGGCGTAATTAAAGACATCGCCGTCGTCGCCCACGCGGTTCATATAGAGCGTGCCCTCGTTCTCCGACGTGTCGGGGCTCGCCGTACGCTCCCACCAACAGACATCCTTGCCCTTCCACTGGCGAATCATCATGCTGTTCGTGGTAAAGGGGCTCACCTTAAGCTCGCGGAACAGCTGGTATTCCTTGCCCTCGCCGTTGTAGATGCCGGATAGGTAATGGCAGTCCTCGCTAAAGTCCTTGGGCGCCTGTCCGCCGCAGAGCTCGACCATGGCGGGCAGCCAAAGGGTCGCGGGCAGCTCGCTCAGGCACGAAGTGCTTTTGGTGGCGCCGACGTTGTTCGAGATCTTCTTGACCGGACTGATAACCGATTGCAGTTCCTTGGGAAGCAGCTTAATGCCGTCCTCATCGAGCCATGTGCGCAGCTCGCAGTCTTCCCAGCCACCGTTGAGCGGGTGCTCTGAGGCATCGCGCTCGGCAATACCTGCGTCAAAGATAAATGACAGACCGGCCTTGCCGTTGGTATCCGCCAGGTCGTCGTGAAGAATGCCCACGAGTTGCGCCCCGACCTCCAGCCCGTTGGTGAGCGTAACGCGCTTGGTGCTCGGGTAGGGAATACGGCCGTCGTCGTCGAGCAGATGATAACGCTTGGCGATCTTGCGAGCTTCGGCGTTGCTCTTCGCCGCCTTAATCTTGAGCGAAATCTCTTGCAGCTGATCCCAGGTGTAGTCGTCAAGCGTACCGCGGATGCCGTCCAGGTAGTCGGGGATGCCGAAGCCATGGGTTGCGGCTCCGATAACGCCGAGCCCCGCAACGGCTGCGACAACGCCACCGATAATAAAGCGGCGGCGGGTCATGGCATCGTGCCGGGCCTGCTCCAGAATCTCTCGCGCTCGCTCGCCGGCGACGTCGACCTTAAGGTGCGTGCCGGAATCGATATCAATTGCAGCCTCGTCTCCTGTGCCTTCGCGGCCCTCGGATTCGGCGTCGGTGAGGTATGCCGAGAGCACCTCGAGCATCTGCTGCTCGGTAGGGCGATCGCCCTGTTCGACCGAGATGCCTTTCATGATGATCTGGACGAGCGCTTCATCGCCCTCGCAGCGCGGCTCGAGCGGTGCCGGATTGGTCTTGGTCTTTACGAGATAGAACGAGCCGGTTGCAGCGGCGTCCGTCGACTCAAAGTCAAACGGTTTGCGACCGCTGTAGAGCTGGTACAGAATGCTCGAAAGCGCATAGACGTCGATTGCCGGCGAACGGCGAAGGGCCGCGATTCCTTCGATATCCTGCGTGAGCATCTCGGGCGCGGCGTATGCGGGCGTGGCAAAGCGCCAGATGTCGGCGCGCCGGGTGATTGTGGCGTCGCCGAGAGCCATGGTCGCGGAGCCCATGTCGATGAGGCAGGGGTCAAAGGAGCAATCGGCAATCTGCTGCTCGAGCGTTCGGCTGGTGGTGCGGAACATGATATTGGCAGGCGACAGGTCGCGATGGATGACCGGATTCACGAGGTCTTGGGTCATCAAGAGCGCACGAAGCACGGCGTTTCCAACGGCGGCCACCATCTGGGTGGTTAGCCCGCCCAAGGCGTCGTGCGGAAGCAGGGGCAGCGCCTGTTTGAGTGAGGTGCCCTCGACCCACTCCATGAGGATGAGCGGGTCGTTCTCGCACGATCCGTAGCCATAGACGCGCGGAAATCCGCGCAGGTGCGAGACGGTACACAGATGACGGTACTCCTCGAACAGCGCGGCGGTGTTGGCCAGGTGCGCGGCCGATTGCTCGGCGGAGCGGTCGGGGGCAGCGGGGGAAAGGATGGCGTTGTCCTTGAGTAGCTTGACGGCAAAGACCTCGCCGCTCGTGTTGGTCGCGCGCAGCACGTGCCCGATGTTGCCGTTGTCGCGGTGGGCCGTCTGGAGAATAAGCGTCATAAACCGACGCTTGGCGTCGTCCTTGGCGCTGGGGTCGACCGCCACGGCGGTGTCGAACGTGTCAAGACGAATGAGTTTGTCGCCATAGGCGCTATCGGTAGTATCCATGGCGTTCCTTTGTCTGGCATGGGTTGCCGCGCGTATACGTGGGCAGTGCGGATATCGGTAAAATACCATGATAACCGCACTGTCCACGTATGCCGCTGAGTATTGTCGTTTACGACGCAGAAGGTAGAAGACGAAAGACGGACGGCGACCGTCTTTCGATCACCGCCCGCGCTAATCCACAATGACAAGGAATGTCGTGTAGAGACCCAGATGGAGCCTGTCGCTGTTTTCGATTTCAACCGGGGGATAGATCTTGCCGGGCTCGCGTTGGTCGCGCGGCGGCTCAATCACAATATAGCCGTCGCCCGCGCCCGATTCGAGCACTGTGCCGTTGGTCGATCCAAGGCCCTGGGCGTACCAGTGCTCACCCTCAAGCCAAATGCGAAGATGCTCGCGCGATGCGTCGGCGCCCACATCGGTGATGCTGGGCGAGGTTTTGGGCAAAGAACCAATCACGGTGCCGCGCGGATCGCGTGTGAGGGGATGGATTTGCATGTCGACGCAGTTGTCGGCATGTGTCCTGAGCAGACCGAGGTTGGGGGCGACGGTGCGCGGTTGATCCAAGCTGCTCAAAAAACCACGGCCGACGGTGGTCTCGGTGGTGCCAAAATGCCCGCCAGTCTTGCTATTGCAAAAGCGCTCGACGGTGGCCACGCCTTGGATGGGGTCAGCGAGCGCCCCCGTTGCCACAAAGAGCATAAGGTAAAGCGTACTCTTCTCGCGCACGGCATTGCCGTCAAAGTTGTCGATGTGATTGAGGGCATTTGCATATAGGCGGCTGTCCAGCTTGTAGCTGGCGAGAGCCGACATCATTTCGTTGGCGGCCGGGCCGCGATAGTGCTCGGCGATTGCCTGATAGGCGGACTCGCCGCCGCCGAGCTTGCTGCAGATTGCCGCGGAAAGATTGAGCGTGGTGACGGCAAAGTCGCTGTAGATGGCGGGCGCGCACTGGTCAGGCTCGCGATGGACGATGTAACGGGTGAGATACGAGCGGTTGGAAGAGCATTTCTCGAGCAGGGTACTGCCGAGATAAGAGTTTCCATTGATGAGCATTCGGGCGATCTCGAGATGTTTAAGACCGCCGAACGAGCGAATATCGTTATAGAGGACCGAGCAAGGCGTCTCTGCTGCCACGGATACCTCCTTTGATTGCTTCCTAGCCAATAAGGCGATAGGAATTAATGGCCCCCGGTGGGCGACGTATTAAATGGCTGCGCAATATATAGCGTAACCAAAGCAACATTATAGGCCACATGTTCGAAATTGCAGGAAGACTGAGAGATTTGGTTTGGACTGGACGGAAATCCCCCTCTGTCTTGTTCTGTAACATTTAGGGCCGGTTTTGCTTCGCAGCCGTTACAGATTGAGACAATCAGCCGGGCCCGCCGCGTCCGCCTCGTCATCTGTGGTTTACGTGGGGGCATGCGAAGCACGGGTATACTAACCCGCGGCGAATCTGCTCCATCGCTTAGTGCTGCTGCGTCTGGACGGCGCGTGATAGGGCTGCCAAAGCGATCGCCAGCGTGCTGAGCAACGTCCTCTCTGTGCGCACCCGTTTTTGTATGTATTAGCGCACTACCAAGCACGCCCGCGCGGCCGCATGCCGTGCCCATTGCGCGTGCAGATAAGGAACAACAACATATGCGTAATTCTGTATCCGACGTCACCGACGCCGAGATTCTGGACGAGACCCGCGAGGCCATGACCCAGGCTGCCTTCGATGCTGCCGATGAGGCCAATGCCGCCCAAGCCGTCGAGTCCGCTACCGAGAGCCTGCCCGCCTTTGACGAGCTGGGGCTTTCGGACGAGATGCTCCGTGCTATCGAGAATCTGGGCTACACGGCGCCCACGCCCGTTCAGGCCGGCTCCATCCCCGTGGTGCTCGAGGGTCGCGACCTGCTTGCCGCCGCCCAGACCGGCACCGGCAAGACGGCCGCCTTCTTGCTGCCGACCATGAACAACCTGGAGCACATTGCTCCGCCCAAACCCGTGCGTGAGCGCGGCGGCCGCAACCGCCGTCGCGGTGCCAAGAAGCCCGAGGGCAACGGCCGTGGCCCCGTGATGCTCGTCATCACCCCTACGCGCGAGCTTGCCCAGCAGATCGACGAGGTCGCGAGCAAAATCGCCGACGTCACCGGCCATGTTGCCGTGACCGTCGTGGGCGGCGTGAGCTACAAGCCCCAGACCGCTGCCCTCAAGTACGGTTGCGACATCCTGGTCGCCACGCCGGGCCGTCTGGTCGATCTGATCGAGCAGGGTGCCTGCCACCTGGACGAGGTCAAGGTGCTGGTGCTCGACGAGGCCGATCGCATGCTCGACATGGGCTTTTTGCCCGCCGTCCGCCGCATTGTGCGCGAGACGCCGGCCGAGCGCCAGACGCTGCTGTTCTCGGCGACGCTCGACGAGGAGGCCGTGGGCGAGATCACCGACCTGGTGAGCGACCCGGCCCGCGTGGAGATCGCGCCGGCCACGTCGACCGCCGACACCGTCGATCAGTTTGTGTTCCCGGTGTCCATCGAGGCAAAGAACAACCTGCTGCCTGAGTTCCTCAAAAAGGAGGGCCCGGAGCGCACCATCGTCTTTATGCGCACCAAGCACCGCGCCGACAGCTGCTGCCGTCGCCTTGAGCGCAAGGGTATCAAGGCCGCCGCGATTCACGGCAACCGCAGCCAGGCCCAGCGCGAGCGCGCGCTTTCTGCCTTCCGCGACGGCACCGTCGACGTGCTGGTGGCAACCGATGTTCTCGCCCGCGGCATCGACATTAGCGACGTGCGCTACGTCGTGAACTTCGACGTGCCGGCCGAGCCGACCGACTATATCCACCGCATTGGCCGTACGGGCCGCGCCGGCGAGCTGGGCTGGGCCATTACGTTTGTGACCGAGCAGGACGTCGACGAGTTCTACGAGATTGAGAAGCTCATGGACAAGACGGCCGATATTTACGAAGCGGGCGACCTGCACGTGGGTCCCAACCCGCCCGCCGTTGACCCCGAGCGCGATCCTGCCGCCTTTAAGGTGAAGAAGAAGACCAAGCGCGGCAAGTCCAAGAGCAAGAAGAAACTCGAGCAAGCGCGTCGCGACGGCAAGCGCAACGGCGACGATTACGGCGACGTGGCTGGTCGTTCCAACCGCGGTCGCGACGAGCGCCGCGGCGACGGCGAGCGTCCGAGCCGTCCCAAGCGCGGCGGCAAGACCCGCGTGCGCGAGGGCGTTCAGGCTCGCGTGGACGAGGCTGTGGAGAGCGTGGCCCGCGAGGTGGCTGCCGAGGAGCGCGGCGGTGCTGCCGCCGTCGAGCAGGCCCCGCGCGGTAACCGTGCCGAGCGTCGTGCCAAGCAGTTCCAGGGCGAGGCGCATCGCCGTCGCCGCGAGGACGAGGACCGCGGTGGCCGTCGTCGTGTCGAGCGCGAGGACGAGGGCCGTGGCTCGCGTGGCGGCAAGCGCGGCTCGGGCGACCGTCGTCGTTCCGGTCGCGATGACGAGCGCGGTGGCCGTGATAAGCGTCGCGGCGGCGAGGGTCGCGGTGAGCGAGGTGCCCGTGGCGGTGAGTCCCGTGGCGGCAAGTGCTTTGAAGAGCGCGGTAGCCGCGGCGGCGAGCGTCGCGAGGGTGCTCGCGGCAATGGCGGCCGCAGCGGCGCTGGCCGTTCTAACGAGTCGCGCGATCGTCGTGATCCGCGTGCCAGCCGCGATCGTCGCGATGACTGGCGCAACTACGACGATACCCGCGAGGAGCGTCGTGGCGGCTATCGTGGCGGGCGTGGCGGCAACCAGGCCGGCTCCCGCGGCGGCCGCGCCGGCGGTCGCGATAACCGTGGCAGCTATGGCAACAGCCGTGGCGGCAAGCGCGGCGGCAGCTCCCGTCGTCCCGGTGACGGCGGCGGCAAGCGCAAATAGCATACGCATCGCCCACTAGAGCGAGGTGAACCAAGGGCCCTGAGCAACTACGCTCGGGGCCCTTTTTGTTTGCCGTATCCGATCGCTAGTTCAAATGTGATTTCCTCGGGAATGCATCTAGAGGATGCCGTGGGCCTGTTTCCTGCCATGCGGCAATGGGTCCCATGGGGTGCGCCGTGCATTTTTTGGAGTATTCAGCAGCTCTAGCTGGCTGCATACGATTCGGTATTGCCAACGGTGGCCTTCAGATACTCCCTATGAGCGTTTTGAGTTAGATTTCGCCGTTTTTCGAAGCAAAGGTACGTCATTCTCGCTATGTCGGAACCCTAAATGACGCAGCGCCCTACAGTTTTGCCCGCCCGCGGCGGTGCTGGCGCGGTCACGTTGCAGAATACTCCGTTTTTTTGCACGGGCCAGGATGGGGTACCTTGGGAGAACACGGCAGCATCCCGTAAATATATACAATCTGTACCGTAATTTATACAAAACGAAGAGGCAGGCAGCGTAGGGTTGGTGCATTGGGGTGCTTGGTGCGCCAAAATGGGGACCCCACGTGCCGTATACTCTGGCTGGATGTGAAAACGGCTTGACGCGTTGCTGAGCGTAGGGGGAGGGTGTCTAGATGAGCGTATTTGAAATTGTGTTTAGTCCGACGGGTGGAACGGAGAAGGTGTCTTGCCTTGTGGCTGGAGCGCTGGACAAGAATACCGTTACCGTCGATCTGACCGATAGCGGGTTGGATTTCCACGAGGTCTCGATGACGAAGGACGACGTGGCTGTTATCTCCGTGCCAGCGTATGCCGGCAGAGTCCCTGCCGTGGTGGTCGACCGACTGAACATGGTTCACGGCAACGGAGCGCGGGCCGTTCTGGTGTGCGTCTACGGAAACCGCGCGTTTGAGGACACGCTCGTAGAGCTGGAGGACGTTGCGAAGCATGCGGGATTCCGGGTAATCGCGGCAGTTGCAGCCATTGCAGAACATTCCATTGCGCGACAGTTTGCTGCTGGGCGACCGGATGCGCAGGATGCGGCGCAGCTCGCAGAGTTTGCGCAGCAAATTCAGCAAAAGCTGTTGGCTGAGGATACATCCGAGCCCTCTATTCCCGGCAATCGTCCTTACAAACAAGCCAGAGGTCACCGCATGGCACCTGAGGCAACAGAGGATTGCGTTTCCTGCGGTGCATGCGCCGCGGCGTGCCCCGTTTGTGCTATCGACAAGGGTGACCCCAAACGAGCAGCTGGCGAGGCGTGCATCTCCTGCATGCGCTGCATTGCCGTATGCCCGCGAGGCGCTCGTAAGCTTGATCCCAACAAGCTATCCGCTGTTTCCCAGATGCTGAGCAAGGTTTGCGTCGTGCGGAAGGAATGCGAGCTCTTTGTCTAGCGCATACGAAATTGGTGCAATGGGGCCAGGTTAATCTGCACCAACCTGGTGCAAACAAACCTGTCCCCAATGCACCAGAGTGAGGAGTGTCCCCGAGTGCCGGCAGAGACGATATGAGCAGGACATAAAAACATTGAGAGCCCC